>NZ_NTTM01000057.1:0-41392 GCF_002560985.1 Bacillus sp. AFS018417 | reverse complement strand
TGTGGAGACTGTGTAAGACGCAGTGGGACACCCTGCTATGCAACAGTCAATGAAACAGGAAGCCCCTTCTTCAATCAGACCGGAAGGTAGATAAGGAGGGGTTATTCACCATTCATTTTCTAGCTCCTTAAAACAGGTTTTAATTTAATTAACTCGTCATATTAGATAAAACGTTTTTGGTGATTAAGCTTTGATGACGAACGAAAAGCTACGAAATACCACATAACATTAACGATTAATGTAGCTATGCAAAGTCCTAGTAAAATAGGAAATCCACCCATCGTTAAAGCGACTATGAGTATTGCGGAGTTTATAAGCAGTCCTAATCCACAAAAGACTGCCATAACGAATTTCATTACATTCAATCCTACTATATATAGAATTAAAGGGAGGAGATAGGTGGCAAGAGCCATGCCTATCGCTGTCCACATACCCATCGTGCCCAATTTATTAGCACTAGGTCCGGAATTAGCGAGTGGGGAAAGTGAAGCTGTAACCAATAAAGAGCAGAAGAGCAATGCGGAAACTAAAGTCATGAAAATAATACGAGATTTGTTTGTTTCTTTTGTCATAATATGTTTCATTCCTTTCAAAATCGTTCGTAAAATTAAGAGGGTTATAGAATAGTATCCTAAAGTTGAGAACGTCAGCAGTTGTGAATAGCTCCTCCATTATTCATTTAGAGTAAGTATTCTATTTTTATATTATAACAAAAATATGAAAAAAAGGTTATTTTTGGATTGATAGTAGATTAATTTAAAACGTGTGAAGATGAAAACAGAGTATGTAAGAACATTACATACTCTGTTTTATATTCAATGGATCTTCATTCCTTTTAACATTTGGTTTCAAAAAATGAAGGAGTGAAAATCCAACCACGCCTAACAGACCAAAAATAATCCAAGGAAAACTCATATCTTTCCAATATTTCGTAAAGAAAGTCCCTGTATAGTTTCCAATAGTAAATCCTAGGGCAAGCGATAGTTGAAAGAAACCAAAATAGGTTGCTGTGTATTGTTCGTTACTAAAGTTTGCCACAGCAATATCCGTATTAGGTAGTACGAGTGTTTCTCCGATAGTAAATAAAATGACACACACCAATAGCCAATATGGATGAAAAGAGATTGGAATGAGAAGGAAAGAAAGTCCCATTAGTAATACACCATACTTTACAAGAGAAAGTGCATGATATTTTTTGAAGAGATATTTAAATGCAATCATAAATAAAAAACCTGTAATGGCGTTTATTGTAATGACGAGTCCTACTAAGTCTTGGTCGCGGCTTATATTATTCATATGAAGTGGTAATGCAACCGTAAGTTGTGTAAACATCGTATAAAAAAACACCATGATGAGTGAAAAAGATAAAAAGAGCTTGTTTTGCACAGCCACTTTTATTCCCGTTAACAGTTGTGTTTCGTGTACAGTAACATGAAAGTGAGATCTAAGAAGAAAGAAAAGGAATGCTAGAACGAACATGAGTGATCCTGTAAATAAGAATGGATATAGTGGATCCCAATGAAGCAATACACTACCTGCAATTGGCCCGATGATTGCTCCTCCATTAAGGAAGAGATTTAAGTATGTAAATGTATCCTTTCTTATATGAGCAGGTTGAGAACCAAAAATAGCACGTGCAGATGGTTCATAGAAAGCAGTTCCAAATCCAATGAATATTGTTGCAAGCATAATAGTATAAAATCCAGAAAATATCCCTAGAGAAAGAAAGCCAATACCTCGTAAAATGGTTCCGGTTATCATCATGATGATATAACCAACCCGATCTGCAAGTATTCCTGTAAATAACGGAAATATTCGAGAGGTAATTGTAAGCGCTGTTAAAATTGTGCCAACTTGCATAGCGGAAAAATGTAAAGAATTAGATAAATAGATAGCTAGAAAAGCCATTACTGCAAAATGACCAAGCGTCATAAAAAAAGTAGAAAATAATACAAAACGAATAGGTAATGAAAAAGATTTCAAAATGTCCACCTCTTTTTGTTAACCTTCTATTTATTTTAATGGTTAACATTTTTATGTTATGATTATACTGAAAATAAGAAAAAAAGTAAACTATGGAAAGTTGGTGGTGATTTTGAGTAGCAACCAAACTGCACCAGAGATGTTAGAAAGTATAAGAGCGTTTTTAAATACATGGAGAATCCCAAATGAAACAAGAAAACCGGTTGATTTTTTTGAAATAGAAGAAAATGTATATTTGTTTATGAATGAACAATGGAATGAAGAGTTACCTTTTGGTTCGGTGGAGGAAGTAAAAAGTTTCCGCGGCACTATTCGAGAGGCGGTTGAACAGCAGAAGTCTTTAAAGCCGTTGTTCGAGAAATATCCATTACAAGTAATGACTGTGGATGGAGAAGATGTGATTACATATCAAGCAATTGGTGAGGAAAATTTATATACATTTTTGTTACGGATTATTGCCTCTGCTATTGTAAATAAACAGTGGGGAAGATTGAAAGCTTGTCCGGATTGTCAGTGGGTGTTTTACGATCAATCTCGTAACGGTAGTAAACGTTGGTGCGGCATGTACGCTGAAGGAGAAGGGGGAAGAGCTTGCGGGACAATTGCAAAAGTGAAGAGGCATCGTGCGAAGAGAAAAGCAAATTCAAGTTATATCAAATAGCCGAAGCTTGCAGTGCTGCAAAGTTTCGGCTATTCTCTTGCTTTCTAAGTTGAACAGTATGCTATGATTTTTTCAACTGTACAAGAACGAGTCCATCTGGTAATGTAATTTCTTTCGTTTCTATAAAATTATGTTTCTTATATAAAGCAATAGCAGGTGTATTTTTTTTACCAGTTTGTACAATATAAGGTGTTGTTTCTTCATGTAGTTGAAATAGATGTTGCAATAGTTCCGTTGCAATTCCTCTATGAAAATATGTAGGTGAAACAACGAGGCGATGAATATCAACAACATCATCCTCATATAGAAATGAAATAAACCCAGCTAAAGTATCATCAATAAAGTATCCATAAAAGATTTCATTACAATTTTGAATATCCAAAATAGTGTCATACAATCGAGGAATTGAATTGTTTTGAATATACTGTGCTTCAATTTTATATGCGGAAATTTGAACTTCTAAAATTTCCGCAGCTTCTTCAATAGAAGAAGGAGATAATTTTCGTATCAAGTGGAGGCCCCCTTTATGAAAAGAGTGAGAATATAGGATTCTCACTCTTTCGTATAACTAGTTCTAATTTTTTACAAGCAATTCATTGGCATATTGACGTGCCCAGTGATCAGCTTCTAATATCTCTTCTAATGAAGGATTAGCAATATTATGGTGAGATTCTAATGCAGAATAAATTGTTTTTTCAATGTCAAAAAATGAAATCTTGTCTTGTAAATATAAAGCATTTGCAATTTCATTCGCAGCATTTAGTACAGCTGGTTTTGTACCACCAACTTTCCCAGCCTCGTAAGCGTAGTGGAGGCAAGGAAAGTTCTCTGAATCAGGTTTTTCAAAATGCAAGCTGCCAACTTCTAATAAATTTAACTTTTTGAAGGAAGATGGTAAACGTGATGGATAGTGGAATGCATATTGAATAGGCATACGCATATCAGGTGCCCCGAGCTGAGCGATAATAGAACCATCTACAAATTCTACAAGAGAGTGAATAATGCTTTCTTTATGAATCATAACATCGATTTTTTCATAAGGAATGTCAAATAACCAGCGTGCTTCTATTACTTCAAAGCCTTTATTTAGTAATGTTGCAGAGTCAATTGTTAATTTTGCTCCCATTAGCCAATTTGGATGTTTTAGTGCATCTTTCGCTTTGAGCAGTGCCATTTCTTCGCGTGTTTTATCTCTGAATGCACCGCCAGAAGCAGTTACAATTAATTTTTCAATCTCTTTATTATTTTCGCCATTTAAACATTGAAAAATAGCTGAATGTTCACTATCTACGGGAATAAGGCGACAATGATTTTCTTTTGCTAATTCCGTAACAATATGTCCAGCCGCTACTAATGTTTCCTTATTAGCAATTGCAATATCTTTTTTTGCTTTTAAAGCTTCAATTGTTGGAAGAAGCCCTGCTACGCCAACGACAGAAGTTAAGACAAGATTACTATCGGGGTGCGTAGCAACTTCAATCAATCCTTCTTCTCCATATACAACTTTTGTTCTAGTAGAAATTCGTGAGCGCAGTGTATGTGCTAATTCTTTCGTACTCACACTTACAATGAGCGGCTGAAATGTTTGTATTTGTTGTTCTAACATATTAATATTTTTATTTGCGCTTAGACCGATAATTTGAAAGTGTTCTGGGTGAGCAGCGACTACATCTAGTGCTGATGTCCCAATCGAGCCAGTTGATCCAAGAATTGAAATGTATTTTACCATAATAAATCCTCCGTAGTTGTATAAATCCTTTCCGTAAACCTTTATCTAATTAGACAAAAAAAGGGAAATTCCTGCATAATAAGACAGAAAGTTCTCTTTTGTATGAAAAATAATCATGGTATAATAAGGGAAATTTATAAGAAAAAGCGATGATAGAGAAGAGTACATGTTTTGACCTTTACAGAGAGCTGATGGTTGGTGGGAATCAGTGAGGGAAAAATATGGAATGGGCTCTGGAGCTGCAAGCTGAACTGAGTAGGTTATGACGGTTGTTTCGACGTTATTCGAATCGTAAAGAGAGCTATGTAATTATAGCTAATAAAGGTGGTACCGCGGGAGTCCCTCGTCCTTTTTAGGATTGAGGGACTTTTTTGCGTGATAAAGGAGGAGTAGTTGTGAATAAAAATGTTATGTTAACAGGTATTAAACCAACTGGACATCCGCATCTCGGGAACTATATTGGAGCAATTAAACCAGCCTTGCAGCTTTCTAAACAAAGAGAAGGAGAGGCTTTATATTTTATTGCTGATTATCATGCATTAAATGCAGTGCAAGATCCAATGAAATTTCGTGAATATACGAAGGAAGTAGCAGCGACATGGTTATCTTTAGGTTTAGATGAACATGTAATTTTTTATCGCCAATCAGATGTACCGGAAATTTTAGAATTGTACTGGATTTTGGCTTGTCTTACTCCAAAAGGTTTAATGAACCGAGCGCATGCTTATAAGGCAAAGGTTGATCAAAATATAGAAGCAGGGGTAGATGAAGATACTGGTGTAAACATGGGATTATATACGTACCCTATTTTAATGGCTGCCGATATTTTATTATTTCAATCAAACTATGTTCCAGTCGGAAAAGATCAAATTCAGCATGTAGAAATTGCGAGAGATATTGCCTCGTATTTTAATAACGCATTCGGTGAAATTTTTGTATTGCCGGAGTATATTATTCAAGAAGAAGGAGCAATTGTACCAGGTCTTGACGGACGGAAAATGAGTAAAAGTTATGGAAATGTTATTCCGCTATTTGAAGAGCCAGAAAAGTTGAAAAAGCTTATTTTCAAGATTAAAACGGATTCATCTTTACCAAGTGAACCGAAGGAACTTGAAACATTATTTATGTTGTATAAAGAGTTTGCTACAGCAGAGGAAGTTACATTAATGAAAGAACAATATGCGACGGGCATCGGCTGGGGTGAAGTAAAAAAAGAGCTACTTCGAGTCATTAATCGCGAGTTAGAGGAGCCAAGAAAGAAATATGAAATGTACATGAATGAACCACAGTTGCTTCAGGAAGCAATCAAAAAAGGAGCAGAACGTGCAAGAGAAATTGCTAAGAAGAATTTAGTGAAAATAAAAAAACGGATTGGGTGTTAATGTGAAAAGGAAAAGATTTAGTTCCTTTTGTCTTATTAAAAAATAGTTGTAGACTGAAAAGGTGTTTTCTGTACATGAAAGCACCTTTTGTTAACATAAAATCAATGTATCGCAAAACCTTTAAAAGTCCCTTCAGAAGATCTGAAGAACCTTCATTCACATAATCAATGTTATCGGTAGTTGTCGTGCCGGATTGATAATTTTCTAAATGGACAAGGAATATGTCAGCTCACCGTATGTAAGAATTTGATCATCGGTAAATCCAAATTCTGTGTAGAATTTCTTACCTGCATCATTTTTAGGGTGTACAGTTAAACGAATGCAATGACAAGAAGGATGCGTATCTTTTATATGCTTTATCAACACTTCTAGCGCAGAGGACCCTAATCCCTTTCTTTGAAATCTTTTATCGATGAAAAAATGAAAAAGCCAAAAGTCTTCTTTGCTATCAGGTGTATAGTGTAGATTAAAGAAACCTACTATTTTCTGCTGATTGTAGATCCCATAAGGTTCGATAATTCTATCGTCTGGTCTAATGTATGCCTTAGCAAGAGCAATAGCAACAGGAGGTGTAACTGCAGCAACAAATTCTTGTTGCTCACTATTTACAGAAAGCCCAAGAGCCTCTCGCCAGTTTTCAGAAATTATTTTTTTCAGGCTTACTTGAGACATGAGTGATAACCTCCAGTTTCTATATTTGATTTTTTGGAAATCAGGTATTATCTAAATCTCATGAAAATGATTAGAAAAATTCAATTAGACCAGCGATGTTCAGTCTATAACATTTTTTAAAAAGGCGTCTAAAATTACTTTATGTAATGATCCCAAATTGGTAGGAAGATTATGAATAGGGAAGAATCGCAAATCTTTTGATTCCTCGTGATCGATACGTAACGTTCCTTCAAAATCATGACAAATATATGTAGCGAGAACACCGTATACTTGATCTCCATTTGGGTAAACATTGAAGAATTCTTTCCCAGAAAAATTTTGAAATAGTTCTAAATGTTTAACGATTAAACCTGTTTCTTCATAGACTTCTCGTTTAGCGGCTTCTTCTAGCGTTTCACCGCATTCAAGTGCACCGCCAATTATGCCCCAACAATTGTAATCACTGCGAAGTTGAAGTAGTACTTCATTATTTTCGTTTAATATAATCACATGTGAACCTATTAAAATGAGCGGACGATTTCCAACTAAACTGCGCATTTCTTCGACATATCCCATATATACACCTTTTCCTTTGTTCATATTACATACGTGCAAATTGTAAGTATGTTTCGTATGGAGTAAATCCTAACTTTTCTAAAATGGGAGCAGAATGACCTTTTCTTGCCTGACATGTTGCTAAAATAGCGCCTTTTTCCTTTGCATCTTGTAACCGTTTATAAACTAAATGCTTATAAATCCCTTGCTTGCGATAAGTAGGTAATACGCCGGAACCATTTAAATAAACTACAGATCCATCATGACTGTATCTATAGTTTGCATAGCCGACAGCGACATTCCCGTCACAGCAAATGATATAACCACTACTTTCGCCGCTAGCTTCAATATACGATTTTCGCTGCTGAAAAAGATTGTCTCTTGCGGAGGGAGGATAGTCCCAAATCGTAATGCTTACATCAACAAGCTTTGCGATGTCCTCATCTGTTTTTACATCAATGAATGAGTATGTATTTGGTAAATCTGGAATATGAAAGCTTGATAATTGTAAAGCGACCCCAACGTATTCATCAATACATGCAAATTTATGATTTATTATTGCTGTAATTAATTCTTTTTGCTGCGAAGGAACCCACCAAGAGAATGGTATATTTTGAAAAAAGCGCAATGCCGTTTCTAATGGCTGCTGTGATGCAAAACGAACAACTTTATTGGTTTGAATGCTAGGGATATTTTTATTTTTAATCATAATGAGATCCGTTGTATGAATAAACTCAACTTCATTTGGAATTAGCTGAGCAGGATAATCCCAATGGTGTGCTTCAATTGCATTTTGTATTGTTTCGATATCCATTGTTTTCCTCCGTATATTAATAAAATGTTGGTAGTTCTTTTAACATCACCTCTGCTTGCGAGGCTGTATAAGTTAGTTGAATATTATGTACTGATCTAAAATATAAACTACGCAAGAAATTTTTTATATTTGAGCATAGATTACAATATTCATTGATTGGAAGTCTCGCTTTATATATTGGCAGCAAGTTTAGTTTGATGCGAATCGTATCGAATAGCTGCTTTTGCGAGAAACCGAGGGATATCATAGAAAGAAGAGGGGTAATAATGCGCTCATCCTCATCAAAATGATATACAATGGAATAAACGAATATTTTATTTAAAAGGCAATGGGTTAGTTCTTCGTAATATTGTGGCGGTAATTTTGGATTATGAATAAGGGCATCGAAAGCATCTGACGCATGAGCGATGCTATGTGCCCACCCATAAGGTTGTACATACCCTCGCAAATCAATTTCCTGGTTCATATAGTCTACTAATTTTTCTTTTACAGTAAGAATAGTTTCTTGTGTTAAAAAGTTTGTTTTATTATCTGCACATAATATCAACGCAATTAATAATGTTGTAAAAGAACGTGTAAACACACTATTCGTGTTATCAGAAGTGATGCCACAATATAAATATTGTTCTTCTAAAGTTAGCATAAGTAACTTTTCTAACTGAGCCTCAGGAAAATAATCACGTGAAATAAGGTGAGAAAAGGTAGAGTAAATCAGTTGATCACGGAAGTAGCCGTCTAATGTTCCGATATGCTCTAGCATATGTAAGCTTAATTGATTTAAATCTATATTTTGAGGTAGTAAATATCCGTTTTTCTGAATGGTTTCTAGTAATTGCTGCAACATAATGGTATTCAATGATGCTCCCCCTCGTTATAGCTTTATCGATAAGACACTCTAGTGTCTATCCCGCATTAACGGGCAGTAAGCCCCCCACCTCAAGATTCAAAAAGAGACGAGGAAAATAGGTGGGGGATGAAAAAACCCCACTGATGGAAGTTTCACTTTATAAGGGCCTAATTGTTTAGGTTAATCATTGATGAAGGGTGAAGAAATTCTTTATTATATGGAATCTTTACGTTTTAAACATTAAATGTCTAATATTCTACATATTCATAAAAACTCCTGCTCATGCAATAGAAAACATGTTATTTTTAAAATTTTTACAGAAAGAGGTTAAAGAATGAATCAATTGGTTAATATGGAACGAGATTTTAAAGTATTAGTAGGAGAACCGCACTATATTACGATTGAAGAAAATAATACAGTTTCCTTTACAAAGGAACAAGTTACAGAGGTTGTACAAGATTGGATAAAAAAAGCATCGGATAAAGGAGTTTTACATTTACATTTCGTTATTTCATCAAAAAGTCCAAATTATACACATTATCAAGAGGTGTTTCAGTGTTTACAATTTCAGCATCAAAAAAGTTGTGTTATGGTACTGAAAGATTTATCTGATGTTACAGATGTGGAAGTTCCGTTTACGCTGAAAACAATAGATGAAGTAGGAGAAGACATATTTAAAACAATTTGGCTGGAATCTATGCAGTTTTCTTTAAATACGAAAGAAACGTTATCTATAGATCAATTATTATATGCTTTTCAAACAGAAATTGGCGACAGATGGAACGAACATTGTTTAGTCGCCTTTCAAGGAAAAGATCCAGTAGGTGTTATTCTGCCGCATATAGAGCCAGGTACGGTAGAAGAAGGGAGATTGTTCTATCTTGGTATTGTCCCGAATATGCGTGATAAACGATACGGGACAAAGCTTCATGAAAAAGCATTATACGTTTTAAAAGAAATTGGTGCCTCATATTATGTAGGTAGCACTGACGAAATGAACGATGCCATGAAACGAGTGTTTTCTAACAACAACTGTATACAGTTAGGGAAGATAGAGAAATATACAAGGGTGATTAGAAAAGGATAAATAGAGCTCCCCTTCGAAGTACTAAAGAAATAAGTTTAGGGGAGGAATTGTATGTTAAAACAAACATTTAAAAGAATAATTCCTTTATATCCTGAATTTTTATTTCCAGACTGGCATATAGAACACATATCACAACGGCAGGAGAGCGGGAAGTGGGAAACGCTTTGGTTTCAGGTGATAACACCCACAGGAATGTTTCGTGTGAAACAGTTTTTTCTGGATATTATGGAACCAACTTTTCCTGATAGTTGCCTGTGCCAAGCGCAGGGAGAATGTTTTCGATATAACACACTAACATATTGGCGTGGTATAAATTATAAAGGAAATGATAGTTATGTAACTTCTAAGTGGAAAATGCAAATTGAAATTTCTATTGATAATGGAGTTATAGAACAACATCAGATGGAGGAATTTTTGTATGGATTACAGCCATTTGAATTAGAGGCAGCAAAACGACAAATGAAATTACCATTTCACCGTCTAAGCTTTCAGGCTCATATAGAAGATAGTGTAGGCGAAATTAATCGTTGTTCTATATGGTGTTCTCCAGAAGAAAAAGAATTTGTATCATTACCGCTTCTAGTTCCGAGTTCCTGGAAGCTAGAGTCTGTTGGTTTTGGTAATCGTGAAACACAGTATATATACTGGGATACAAAAGAGCAGTTATATGCGCTATGGGCATGTCGTCATACAAATTATAGTTATCGCCCTGTATCCTCATGGATCAGAAACTATAGTTCCCCGCTAAAGATTGGAAACTGTGAATACTATACACATCCACAAAGAGGTACAGTTGTATATCAAGATTTTGGAGATGAACAAATTACCTATGTATTTCGAGGAACGCCGTGCACGTCCTTTGGAAAAGTACAAGCAATCTTTACTCTTTAGGTGCAATGTTCGAGATAAGAGTGGAGTATTTACAAGCAGTCGTTAATGAAATTAACATTATTTATGGTTCTGTGGAGCGATATGCTGAACAAGGGATTGGATTTACGAAAGACAAGTTAGAAGAAAGAGAAAATTTAAGGGAGAGAGGGTCTAAAGAGCGATGAAATCGATTTTTAGAATCGCTCTCTTTTTTTTCTTCACTTGTAGACAGAGTATGCTTTATGTTATAAGACTCTCATCTCAGGATTTTAGGAAGTTGAAGAAGATAGGTATAGGCTTTCTGGAAATGAGGACGAAGAAATTTTGCGCACTCACATTTTTCCGAGATTGATTGTGCAATGGATACAAACAAAACCGATTGTTATGAAAAAAAGATGCTAATAGTATTTGTAGTTATTTCAAGAATTGTCAAAACATTTACAAATATATCCACGTTGTTAACACTATAAATAGTATAAAATCTGTAACTAAGGGAGGGGATAGGGACATGCTACTATGGATATTAGTAATATTAATAATAGTAGGATTAACGGTTATTGGAACGGTAATGGTTGGGAAAACTGAGCAAGAAGATTATGGAACTTCGACAAAAGGAAATATAACGAGACTTTCTATCATTTATCTTTGTTTAGGGGTCATTTTAGTAGTTGGAGTAGCTTCGTATATATATTTTTATGGATAAAAAATAGGGTGTAGTAGAAAAAATAAAGAATAAGAGAGTGCAACATATAAGCACTCTCTTTTTTTGTGTTGATGGGAATTTTTTAGAGATAATCCTCTTCGTTTTTTATCATTTTTAATCAAGTGAAACTTCCATCAGTGGGGGGTTACTGCCCTTTAATGCGGGAAAAAGTATGTAAGTTGAAAATGAAAAGTCTAGGATATTAATAATTAATAAATCTAAAAAGTTATAAAAATCTAAAAAAAGTATTATGCTATAATTAGGTAGTGATTATTGGAAAACCAGGGAAGGAATGGATAATGATGATTGAAATTGTTAATGTATCAAAGAGCTATAATGGTAGTAAATTTGCGGTAAAAAATTTGGATTTAACAGTGCCGAGTGGAGAGATATTTGGTTTTTTAGGCCCAAACGGTGCGGGGAAATCAACGACAATTAAGATGATAACGGGTGTTCACTCTCTTGATAGCGGGACGATTTCTGTAAATGGAAAAGACATTACAAAAGAGCCGCTTGAAGCGAAAAAGTTATTTGGGTATGTTCCTGACAGTCCCGATATGTTTTTACGCTTAAAAGGGATTGAATATTTAAATTTTATGGCGGATATGTACGATGTTCCGAAAGATGTGCGTCAAGAAAAGATTCGAACACTAGCAGAACGTTTTAGTTTATACGAAGCATTGTCCGATCAAATTCAAAGTTATTCACATGGAATGCGTCAAAAAATTATTATTATCGGAGTTCTTTTGCATGATCCAGACGTATGGGTATTAGACGAACCGATGACAGGATTAGATCCCAAGTCAGCATTTATATTAAAACAAATGATGCGTGAACATGCCGATAAAGGGAAAACGGTATTTTTTTCGACGCACGTGCTAGAAGTGGCTGAAAAGTTATGTGATCAAGTTGCGATTATTAATAAAGGAACACTTCAATTTCGAGGGAATTTAGCAGAAATGCGAGAGCATTTTGAATCTAATGAATCTCTTGAAAAAATGTTCTTGGAGATGACAGAAAATGAATAAGATTTGGATGTTAACAAAAATATTATTAAAAATGAATTATGCCGACATGTTAACCGATAAGAAGAAACGTGCTGTATATTTGTTTTCATTTTTGGGCCTTATGTGTGTTGGATTTTTGTTTATAGGTCCGCTTGCATATGGAATGTATGGGGGATTAAAACAAGTTGGTCAGGAAAATTTACTTATTGGCATGGGGTTATCGATTGGAAGTATATGGGTGTTTGTGGTTAGTATTACGACAATTTTAACAGTATTTTATTATAATGATGACGTTGAAATGTTATTACCATTACCACTTCAGCCAGCCCATATTATTACTGCAAAGTTTATTACGGTTTTAATTACACAATATGTGATGGCTTCTTTTGTTTTATTTCCAATCTTTATTGTATATGGGTTGCAAAGTAGTGCTTTTATTACATATTATGTATACGCTCTAATTGTTTACATATTTTTCCCGATCATTCCGTTAGTTCTCGCTTCGCTTCTCATGACAGTAATTATGCGTTATACAAATATCGCAAAAAATAAAGATCGAAGTAATATGTTAATGGGTTTATTTACTTTGTTGATGATTGTAGGCATTAATGTATTTATTCAATGGAAAAATAGAAGTGCTGCTTCCGGACAAATGGCAGCAGACTATTTTGCAAATAATCAATCTTCGTTTCTAGTAGAAATGACAAACTATTTTCCGACAACATATTTTGGGGCAATGGCGTTAATAGAAAGTGTTTCGTGGAAAGGAATTTTATATTTACTTCTTTTCGCTGCCATTTCATTTGCGTTTTATGTACTGTTTTTCTATGTTGCGGAGCGTACATATTTAAAAGGAGTTATTGGACTTTCGAATAGTACTGCGAAAAAAGAAGTAATTTCTTCTGAGAATTTTAATAAAGCTACTATACAAAATTCACATTGGAAAGCATATGTGAAAAAAGAGTTTCGTATTTTGTTTCGCACGCCACAATTCTTTATTAACTGTATTGTGCAAACATTTGTTATGCCAATTATGTTTTTCTTTATTATTTTTGTGCAAGACGGCAACTTAGCTTGGTTAAATAAATTTGCAAAAGATAGTGAAACAGCAAGTCTTGCGCTTGGTCTTGCTTTTTGTGCAGGTATGTTTTTAATGGGATCAAACGTTATTGCGACAACATCTTTTTCAAGAGAAGGTCGCACTTGGTTTATCAATCGCTATGTACCAGTCAAGGCA
Source organism: Bacillus sp. AFS018417 (assembly GCF_002560985.1). Lineage (NCBI taxonomy): Bacteria > Bacillati > Bacillota > Bacilli > Caryophanales > Bacillaceae > Bacillus > Bacillus sp. AFS018417. Next base: position 27,866 of record NZ_NTTM01000057.1, on the reverse strand, counting down.
GACGGCATTTTCTTTGCGAAAGTATTTACAGCTTGGCTCATTAATACCACTATTTTAGCTATCTTTGGTCTTGTGCTTATCATTGTAGGTGGTGTGTCGCCAGTATTTATCTTACTTTGGTTCTTGCTTTGTGCAAATGGGTTATGGTTAAACAATTTAATTGGCACACGCTGGGATGCACAAACAGCTGATATTCATTGGGATTCTGAACAAAAAATGTTTAAAGGTCGTTATACTACGCTTTGGAATTGGCTTGTTAATGTATTATTAGTTGGTATTACTGTTGGTGGAGTATGTGCGTTATTTTTCTTATTAGGAATTGGAATGTGGGGTATGTTTTTAAGTATCCTAGTTGTTTTTACTATTGTAAATGTTATTGTATCTCGTAGTTTACAACTGGGTGCTGAACGTATCCTAGCAAATATTAAATAAATTGTAAATCCTCTGTTACTATACAGAGGATTTATTATATGAGGGGAAGAAGTCGCTATGAGGAAAATTGCAATTGTCACAGGTGCAACTCGGTTAAATGGTATTGGAGCAGCGGTTTGCAAAGAATTAGCTCAGAAAGGGACAGATATCTTTTTTACTTATTGGCCTCGCTATGATAAAACAATGCCTTGGGGGATGGAAAGAGATGAACCGTTTTTATTAAAAGAAGAAGTTGAAAGTTTTGGCGTACGTTGTGATATGGCTGAGATTAATTTGGCGCAGTCTTATGCACCGAACCGTTTGTTATATATGGTATCAGAACATTTTGGAGAGCCGACAATTTTAGTAAATAATGCTGCGTATTCTATAAATACAAATTATGATTCAATCGATGTGGAAAAGTTAGATTCGCATTATACAGTAAATATAAGAGCGCCGATTTTGTTAAGTACACTATTTATGAAGCACTTTACAAAAGAAAAAGGAGGAAGAATTATTAACCTTACGTCGGGGCAATCATTAGCGCCGATGCCAGATGAACTTGCATATGCCGTAACAAAGGGGGCTATCGAAACATTTACAGCTTCAGTTGCACCTGCTGCTGCGAAAAAGGGGATTACAGTAAATGCAGTTAATCCAGGACCAACCAATACAGGGTGGATGAATGAAGAAATGAAACAATATCTTGCAACAAGGTTTCCAACAGGAAGAGTTGGGGAGCCGAAGGATGCAGCTCAGTTGATTGCTTTTTTAGTAAGTGAAGAAGCAGCATGGGTAACGGGGCAGGTTATTCATTCGACAGGAGGATTTTATCCCGCATTAACGGACAGTAAGACCCCCACCTCAAGATGAAGAAAAAAGCGAAGAAGATAGGTGGGGGCTAACTGTCCGTAAAAGCCCGATTGGTTCAACTAACCATCAGTTGGGGATGAAAAAACCCCCACTGATGGAAGTTTCACTTTATTGAGAAATTTGTGTTTGTAATAAATAATAAAAGGAATTTTTGTCAGGATATAGAAAACTATTTGGGAGGTGAAATTGTAATTTTAGGAGGCTTATTATGAATTTGAAAAAAATATCGATTGCTTCATTGGCGATTGGAGCGATGCTCTCCATTACAGCTTGCGGTACCTCAACAGAAAAAGATCAAGCAAATCAAAGTAAAAAGGAACAAACAAACGCTCAAGAAGAAGCGAAAACAACAAGTGCAGACCAAACAAATACGAGTAAAAATGAGGAGAAGGACTCAAAAACAACAAGTGCAGATGGGAAAACTGAAGCGACATCAACGAATACAGAACAAACGAAAAATGAGAAAAACGGAACAAAAGAAACAAAATCAACAAATGCAAAGCAAAATGCTAGTATGAAAAGTGGAGTAACAGAAGTTGTACAGTTAATAGAAGAAGTGGACAAGCAATTGAAAGCAAATCCGAAACAAGAAACTGTAAATAAACTAGGAAAGCAGATTGCTGATAAATGGGATGTAGTTGAGAAGGAAGTTGAAACAAAACATCCATCCGATTATAAAACAATCGAACAAAATTTATACCCACTAATTGTTGAAATGGAAAAACAAAAGCAGGATTTAAAAAAGTTAAAAACGTTAACTACGAAAACAAAGCAAGATTTAAATCAATTTTTGAATAAGCTTTAATAAAAAATGAAGATGAAATTAAATCTTATCTTATATATAGCCTATGTAATAAAAGGAGAAACGTAGCAGATGTGTACGTTTCTCCTTTTATGATTAGTTGCAACAAATACATAACACAACCTTTTTATAAAAAATATGGTATGTGAGAGATTGGTGCGATTAACGATATAAATATTGTTTTAACGTACCATTTTCAATACAAGCAAGAGGTATATTTTGTTCAGTTCCTTCCTTCATATTTCGTAAAACCGCTACATTGTTATTTATTTCTTCTTCACCGACAATAAGTACATGCGGAATGTTTTCTTTGTTTGCATAGTTAAGGGCACGTTTTAATTTACGATTTGTTAGTTCAAGTTCTACTTTTAAATTTTCATTTGTTCGCAATGTGTGTGCAATTTTTAAACATTTTGCCTGCGTTTCGAGTGGAATGACAAAGATATCGACAGAAGAGGAGGCACGTTCTTTTTGTATAAGCGCAGTATAAATGACGTCTAAACCAAATGAAATTCCAACTGTTGGATAAGATTTATTATCGCTTCGAAAGGCACTGATAATATCATCATAGCGACCACCGCTACCAATACTAGAGGTAATACTACCATCTGTTAAAAAGATTTCATAAATTGTTCCTGTATACATTGTAAGACCTCTTGCGAGAAAAGGAGAAAATACTGTATTAGATTCAATTCCAAGTGCAATTAAGTATTGCTCAAGTTCTTGAAGCTCAGTAACGCCTTCCTTTACAAGTGGATCAGAGAATGTTTTATCAAATTCAGAGAGCTGCATAGACATACATGTTTCCAACGTCTTACATAATATATCAATTGTTTCGTCTTGTAATCCTCGATTTATTAAATCATTTCTTACACCTTCAATGCCGATTTTCTCAAGTTTATCTACAGATAAAATAACATCTTGTATTTGTGATTGAGGGATTTGAATAGCTTGTAATATTCCTGTTAATAGCTTACGGTTGTTATATTGAATAGTTACATCTAGGTTTAATTTGTTAAATATATCGAGTGCCATTACCATTAATTCAGCTTCCGCTATAATGGATTCAACTCCAACAATATCTACATCGCACTGTACAAATTCTCGAAATCTGCCTTGTTTAATTGGACCATTACGAAATACCTTCCCGATTTCATAACGTTTAAATGGAAGACGGATTTCTGGATTCATAGCTACAACTTTTGCGAAAGGAATTGTTAAATCATAACGCAGTGCAAGTTCACGATTGCCTTGATCACGAAGGGTATACATTTCCTTTAAAATTTCAGCACCTCCTCCATATTTATAAGCCATTAAATCGTACATATTCAAAATAGGTGTTTCTAATGGCTTACAGCCGTAAGCTTCAAATGTTTCTTCACAAGTTCGTTTAATTGTATTACGCAGTACTTGTTCTTCTGGTAAATAGTCTTTTGTTCCTTTTATGTTTTGTAAGTTCATGTTTATCACTCCTTTTTGAAATAAAAAAAGCTATGTAGGTATAAAAATACCCACATAGCTTTATAGTCGCTTCGTGGGTAACAGGAATAGCCCTGTACCCACGAAGAAAAAATTCTTCGGATACAAGGCGTTATATATGATGATGAAGTTGGAAAGAAGTATTACGTTTTAACATAAGCAATCTCTCCTTAAATTTTTTTATATCATACCAAAATTAATTTGAATTATCAAGCAATTTCCGTTTCGCTGTTGACGGGTAGTAAGCTTCTCACTTATGGAAGTTTCACTTTATTAAAAAATGTAGTGAGGGTAAAAAATCCGTCTCATGTATGAGACAGATTTTTCATGAAGTAATCGATGTAAGTGTTCCATTACTTATTTTAATAAAGTCTGCACCATCAATAAAGATTTGTAATCCTCTTTTTCCAGCGCTAATACTGATTGGATTTAAATTTGCAGCAGATTCGTCAATAAAGAGCGGATAATTTTTTTTCACGCCAAGCGGTGAAACACCGCCACGTATGTATCCTGTTAATCCTAGTATTTCCTTCATTGGAACCATCTCTACTTTTTTATTTTTACTTGCAGACGCTAATGCTTTTAAAGTGAGCTCTTTATGTGAAGGTATACAAGCCATAATTACCCCAGTTTTATCTCCGCGAAGGACAAGAGTTTTGAAGACTTGTTCTAATTGTAAATCAACTTGCTCAGCAACATGTTTTGCATCTAAATTCTCTTCGTCCCACTCATATTCATGTATTGTATACGGAGTTTTATGCTTATCTAATAAACGACAAGCGTTTGTTTTACTACTCATTTTCCACACTTCCTTTTTTGGTTCTTATTTTTAGTATACAAAATTTTGCAAAATAAGACAGGGAAAATGAGAAAGGACAAGAATATGTAACATATATTTTGAAAAGGAAAGAGGGAAAAAGATGTGGAGAACAACTGATCTTTATGATGCATATGAAACTGAAGTACAAGTATGTAAGCCTCTGTTTCAATCATACGGAAAGAAAAAGCAGTTTCACGGAAAAATTGCAACGGTGAAAGTAAAAGATGATAATGTACTTGTGAAGCAAGCGCTAGAAACGTTACCTGAGGGTACAGTATTAGTTGTGGACGGAGAAGGCTCAACAAATTGTGCGTTACTTGGTGATAATTTAGCAAACATTGCAAAGGAACGAAATTTAGCAGGTATTATTATATATGGCTGTGTTCGTGATTGTGTAGAGCTTAGTAAAATCGAGCTTGGTATTTTAGCGATTACAACGATGCCAAAGCGAAGCGTGAAAGAAGGGAATGGAGAAACAAATATTCCTGTGTCCTTTGGAGGGGTTTCTTGGATTCCAGGAGATTATGTCTATGTTGATGAAGATGGTGTGATTCTAAGTAAAAAAGAAATTCACCATGAGTTATGATGTGAAGAAAAGGAAATTCGAATGTAAATAATGATAGAAATATTTTCAGATACAAATGCACATCAATATAAGGCTTTAAAAAAAGCGTTACAAGAATATTGGTATTCTTAAAAAGCAAATACGATAAATGATAGACAAAAAAATATAAAAATAGTAAAATAGTACAGAATTTTGTAATATTGTGAATTGTATAGGATCATAGTGTTTCACTAGGTAAAAAAAGAGGAAGTTCGGCGGAGTTTCAATGTTATTTCGCTACTGTAAATGAGAAGACTTTGTACCTTTTTTATCAGAAGATGCAAAAAGTCATTATTTCATAAACGGGGTACCTTACCTATGCAAATACAATAACCTATGAGATAGAGGTGCTGTGCATCCGTTGAACGCTTGTTTGAAGCGTGTTTATGCGCGCCCCTTTGAGGGTATTTTTTTATGCGATTTTTAGGAAAGGGGAGGAATAAATAGTATGGCAAACATGAAAAAATGGTTATTCATGTCATTCATGACGATTGCATTAGTTTTCTTGTCTTTTGCAAATACCGTACACATTGCCTTTGCTGAAGGCAAAACAGCAACGTTAGCAATTGTTGGAGATTCACAAAAAGGGATTATGCTATGTCCAAAAGAAGTTGCAATTCAAGAGGGAGAAACGGCCTATAGTTTACTGCAAAAAGAAATGGGGAGTAAAGTAACCGCAGAAAACACGAAGTATGGTGTATACGTGAAAGGCATTGATGGATTAATGTCTGGTGAAACGAGCGGCTGGTCTTATGAAGTGAATAACAAATCACCGATGGTTGGTGCAGATAGCTATAAGCTAGAAGATGGAGATGTTGTGGCTTATCGTTTTGTTTTAGACTGGAACAATATGAGTCAACAAACTTTGCAGCAAGTGTTAGATGAACTTGGTACATGTAAGAAACAGCCTGATACAGACAACCCAGGTACAGACAAACCTGATGCACCAAAACCGCAAGAACCTATAAAAGGTGATGTAACGAAGAAAGTTGATGAAGCAATTGTAAAAACTGCACAAAAGATGATGAAAGATGGTATAGATAGTGACTGGGTTGTAATTGGTCTAACTCAATCAGGTCAAGAAGTTTCTAAAGAGATAAAATCAAACTATTTACAATCATTAGAAGAGCGTATTAAAGAGAAGGAAAATAAATTCTCTTCCACTGAGTTAGCACGTACAATTTTAGCAGTTTCAGCGGTAGAAGGTGACCCAACAAATATTGCTAGTAATAACTTAATTTCAAAATTATATAACTTTGAGAAAATAGATTCTATTACAGGATATACTTTTAGTTTACTTGCATTAGATACAAAAAAATATGACGTGCCAGCTGATGCGAAATGGAACCGCGATACATTAGTAAATGCAATTTTAAAATCACAGCATACAGATGGCGGATGGGCGTATATGGGGAAATTAGAGGAACCAAGTGATGCAGATGTAACTGGAATGGTTTTCTCAGCATTAGCACCATATCAAGATCAAGCGGAAGTAAAGCAAGCATTAGATAAAGCGAAGCAATATTTAGCGAGTATACAGACAGATAAAGGTGGATTTACATCCGGCGGTGTAGAAAATGCCAACAGTGTAGCAGAAGTTGTTCTTGGACTTGCAGCAGCTGGTATAGATCCAACAAGTACTACATATACAAAAAATAATTATAATGCGGTTCAAAATTTACTATCTTATCAATTAGAGAATGGTGGATTTAAATGGTTGGCAAACGATACTGAGGAAGATAGTATGGCAACTGAGCAAGCGATGTTAGCGCTTGTTCAGTATAAGAACTATTTAAATGGTAAAGGGTCTATTTTCGATTGGACAAACGCTTCAACACCAATCCATGAAGAGGATAACTCAACGGAAGAGCCGAAACAACCAACTAGTGATGAGCAATCTGTAACAGAGGAACCTCAAAAACAAGCGGATAAACAGTCAATTGTAGCTGCAGAGGATCAAGCTGAACAAAAGGAAGCGAAAGTAGAAAAACATAGTTTACCAGAAACAGGTATGTCTCGATTAAATACTGCTATGCCAGCTGCATTTGGCGTACTGTGCATTGGCGCTGCATATGTATTATGGAGAAGAAAAGCGGCTTGACAAAATTAGGAGCAAATATTTGCTCCTAATTTTATTGCGAAAGGTGTGAGAAATTATGAAAATGCTGAAATGGCTTGTGTTGTTTGTTTTCTCATTTAGTTTAATCACTGGGTGTAGTCAAAATGAGGTAAAGACAGATAAAAAGACAGACGCAAAACAAACAGAGCAAAAAGATGAAAAGAAACAGGAACAGCAATCTTCAGAAGAAAAGAAATCTTCAGAAGAACAGAAACAAGAAGAGAAATCTCAAGAAGAAAAAGCTGCAGATTCAAAATCTACCGAACAGAATCCAGCGCAAAAACAAAATGCAGAACAATCACAAAATCAAGAGCAAAAAGCACAGTCTCAAGAAAAATCTAAAGTTGTAAATGAGCCGAAAGAAACGCCGAAGCAGGAAAATGTACAACAAACAGCTGAAAACCAACAGTCTGCACAGGGTCATTCTGAAGGGACTCCTTCACCGGTACAACCTGCTCCAGAGCCAAAAACGGAATCACAACCACAACAAGAGGTAAAGACGGTTACGATATCCGTACGTGATGATCAAAGTACGATCTTAGGGGGAACGGAAGTAGAACTTCAAGAGGGAGATACTGTTTTTAAAGTATTAGCTCGTACAATGAAGCAAAAGGGAATTCAAATGGAATATACTGGTTCAGGAAATGGTGTATATGTTCAAGGGATTAATAATTTATATGAGAAAGATAAAGGTAGCGGAAGTGGCTGGAAATATAGTGTAAATGGTGTTGATGTTAAAATGGGTGCTGGCAGGTATAAAGTGAAGCAAGGAGATAAAATTGAATGGTTTTATACGCTAGATTATAGGAAAGAAGATCGGTAAAGGTCAATGAAACTAGCGTTTTCTTCTATGCATCCGCTCGTTAATTTTCTGTATTATGTAGGGGTGATTATACTATGTATGGTATGTCTTCACCCTGTTTTTTTAATTGGTGCAATTTGTATGATTCTTATATTAAATATTATACAAGGTAATGGAGAAAAATTGAGAAAAATGTTGCCTAGTATACTTTTATTCGCTTTTATTATTACGATAGCTAATCCGTTATTAACACATCGAGGCAGTACGATTTTATTTTATATTGGTTATAATCCAATTACATTAGAAGCTGTAACATATGGATGCACAATGGCGTTATCGTTGGTTGGTATTATGTTTACGTTTACTTCTTATAATGAAATGATATCGAGTCATAAGTTTTTATATTTATTTTCCCGTATTTCTCCGAAAGTAGCATTGCTTACAATGATTACAGTTCGCTTCGTACCTTTATTTATGAGACGTCTCACCAATATTACACTTGTGCAAAAGACAAAAGGAGTTCAAGTGGATGCGGGTTCTCTGAAAGAAAGGGCACAGAACGGCATGAAGCTTTTGCAAGTATTATTAGTTTGTTCATTAGAAGAAGCCCTTCAAACCGCCGATTCTATGCAGGCACGAGGATTTGGAGTGACAAAACGAAGTACATATATTCGATACCGTATGGAACATAGAGATTGGCTTGTCCTTACTTTGTTAGTAATTTTATTTGTATATTGCCTTTTCGGAGTAAGTATAGGATATGGTGTTTTAACGATTTATCCAAAAGTAGAATCACTCCTTTTGCAACAAAATGATCTGTTTTTGTTTATTCCATTTCTTATGTATATAAGTCTACCAATTTTAGTAGAAGGAAGGGAGTGGTTATGGTGGCGCATGCAGAAATAAAACAGCTTTCATTTACATATTCAGACGAGGAGTCTGCCGCTTTATGTAATGTATCTTTATCGGTTTCCCATGGAGAATTTATCGTGTTAGCAGGACGTTCTGGTTGCGGCAAGACGACGTTATTAAAACATTTCAAAAAAGAACTTCTCCCAATTGGAATGAGAGAAGGCAGCATGTATTATGATGGGGAATCTTTACATACAATACCAGACTTATTATCGGCTCAAGAAATCGGCATGGTATTTCAAAACCCAGAGAATCAGCTTGTGATGGATACTGTTATTCAAGAACTTGCATTTTCGCTTGAGAATGTTGGCTATGAAACAACGGTCATTCAAAAAAGAATTGCTGAATTAATCAGTTTTTTAGGGTTTCAAGATATGTTGCATCAATCTGTACATACGTTATCTGGAGGACAAAAGCAGCTTGTAAATTTAGCTGCTGTACTTGTTTTACAGCCTAAATTGTTGCTATTAGATGAACCGACAGCACAGCTAGATCCAATTGCAGCAAAAGATTTTTTAGGACTATTGAAACGAATTCATGAAGAATTAGGAATTACAATCATTATGAGTGAACATCGTTTAGACGAAGTGGTTCCTCTGGCAGACCGAATCGTTTTTATGGATGAAGGTACAATTGTTTATGATGGAAATCCAAGTGAAGTAATTCTAGAAATGTGGAAAGTAGAAGAGTTTCGCCCATATATCCCGCAAATTCCACGTTTGTTTTTAGAATGGAAGGCTGAACAAGTTCCATTTACAGTGCGTGATGCACAGAAACAAATTCGACCTATTTTAAATGAAATTCAATATGATATATCATCGCAGCATACAGAAAAGGTACATGTATTATTACAAGCAAAACACGTTTCATTTCAATATGAAAAGCATGGATCGTTTATTTTACAGGATTTGATGTTGGCGGTTAAACAGGGGCAATGGACAGCACTTGTTGGAAAAAATGGTACCGGAAAATCAACTTTATTAATGCTTTTAGCAGGGCTGCAAAAATGTCGTAGAGGAAAAGTGACCTGGGAAGGTAAGTTAATCCATAAAACAGAAGTAACAGAGCGCTTTAAAAAAATCGGTTATGTATCGCAGCACCCTCACTATCATTTTACACATGATACTGTTTGGGACGAGCTTTTTAGCCGTGCGCAAGAATTATATAAAAGAGAAGCGAATGAAAAAGTAGAAGAAATGCTTCGGAAGTTTTCAATCTTGCATATTCGTAAGCGGCATCCGCATGATTGTAGCGGCGGAGAACAGCAATTAATTGCGCTTTGTACAGTGTTGCTATCAAAACCGAATCTATTATTATTAGATGAACCAACAAAGGGACTAGATCCAGGAAAGAAAGAAGAGCTTGGCGAGTTGTTTCAGCAATTACAAAGAGAAGGAACGACGATTGTTATGGCGACGCATGATATTGAGTTTGCAGCAAAATATGTGGATAACTGTATCATGTTATTTGATGGGAAAATTATTATGGAAGACACACCGGCACGCTTTTTTAGTGAAAACTTTTTTTATACAACGTCTGTTAATCGTTTTATTCGTAAACAACTGCCGTATGCTTTAACATGGGAGGATGTGTTTGAGGCGTGTCCAAAAGATATGTTGGTATAGTTGTAGTCGTTTTTTTAGTGTTGATTATTACACTTTTATTTACGTCTTTTGTGACGGATCAATATTATATATGGTGCAGTCTTTTCTTTTTAATTGTGATTATGTTGCCATTTTATGTGCGTTTCGAGAAAAAAGCTTTTGTTTCGCGTGAAATTGTACTTGTAGCTGTCCTAGCGGCAATTGCTGCGATTAGCCGCGTTCCATTTTCTATTATTCCGAGTGTACAACCAACTTCGTTTGTTATTATTGTATCTGCAATTGTATTTGGTAGTGAGACGGGTTTTCTTATCGGTGCAACAGCTGCGTTAGTTTCTAATATATTCCTAGGACAAGGACCTTGGACCCCGTGGCAAATGTTTTGCTGGGGTATGATGGGTTTTTCAGCTGGACTGCTGCGTCATACGTGGATGATGAAAACATTATGGGGAAGAGTTCTCTTTGGATTTATAGCAGGATTTGCTTTTAACTGGATTATGAATTTATGGTTTCTTATTGGTTTTTTGAAAGAACTAACATGGGATACTTTTATAAAGGCATACATTACAAGCTTTTATTTTGATCTTGCACATGCACTTTCCAATGTATTTTTTCTTTTGGTGTTTAGCACATCTTGGATTAAAATATTGACACGCTTTAAGAAGAAGTACGGTATATTAGAATGATGAAATGTAACCCGCATTTTCTCAAGTAAATAGGGAATAAGTTTTTCTTATAAGACATAAATATATACAGTAGGATCGCGACTTACATATTCGTTCGCCTTTTGAGACACTTCTTACATGATGTAAGGGGTGTCTTTTTTATGTATAAGTAAGTGCATTTTTAATTAACTATTTATGAATTAGAATCCAATTCATACTTTGTTTCTCATACTATGGTACTACACTCATAGATAGAAAGATGATACAACAGATGGATGTTGCAATAATGATATATCTATATACTGGTAGTGATAAAGAGAGTGATATTTCAGATTTCCCCCTTCTGTATATAAATTCCCTATCGGAAAATTGAGTAAAAACAAGGTGGGAGATGCGTGATAACTGTTGGCTTGGCATAATCGCTGCAACTAATTAACGTGTGGGGAAAACCCCCATTGCCAGCAGTTGAAATTTATTGCATTAGTACGAAGAAGGGATGTAAAACATGATAAAGAGTATATATGAAACACATTTACATGTAAGGGATTTAGAGAGAGCAGTTGATTTTTACCAAAATAAACTTGGATTAAAGCTAGCGAGAAAATCACCTGAAAGGAAAGTGGCCTTTTTTTGGATAGGAGAAGATAGACGACAAATGCTGGGATTATGGGAAGTGCCAACAGATGCTTCTATTCAGCTCAATCATTTCGCTTTCGAGGTAGAATTGAATTTCTTAAAACAGTCCAAAATATGGCTGGAAGAGAGAGGGATAGAAGTGATTGGAAGCCAAGGAAAAGGGAATCAAGAACCCATTGTCCAAAGCTGGATGCCGGCAGCGAGTGTTTACTTTCTCGATTATGATGGAAATAAGCTGGAGTTTATTTCTTTATTATCAGATGAACCAAATGACCTTGGATATGTACCATACTTAAGTGAGTGGGAAAAAGAAGTTGCTAATCGAAACGTTTAAAAACAAAATTCTAATGGTGTAGAATTTAAAAATATGGAGCTACGGTGTTATAAAATTACTTTTCAATGAATCAATTGGCGAGTTCAATAGGGTTGATCCTTTCTTTAGGATGTTTAACCCACAAAATGTTTGATTATAGACAAAATTCCCTCAGAAACAGCAGGATTGATTATATATAATAAACGTTGAGAATGATTTTCGAAGATGAGGTGTCTATATGATAAAGCCAGTGATTCCAAAACAGCACGGTGCATGGGCGATGCTTCTTATCCCGTTTTTGCTTAGTGCTTTAAATGGCAAAGCGACATGGCAGCACATACCACTTTTTTTAGCATGGCTATTTGTCTATCTAGCAACATATCCCTTTTTGATGTATATGAAACAAAAGCGACAAAAGCGCTATTTACACTGGACGCTCATTTATTTTAGTCTTGCTATTTTGTTTGGTATAGTTCCACTTACATACGAATGGCGTATTCTTTTTTTTGCAATATATATGCTTCCATTATTTTTTGTAAACATTTTTTTTGCGTGTCAAAAGAATGAGCGAGCATTACTGAATGATGTTAGTGCTATTATCGTTTTTTGTATTGGTGGAATGATCAGTTATTATTTCACAATGAAAACAATTGATGAAACAGCATGGCTAATCGCACTTGTTTCATTTTTATACTTTTTGGGAAGTACGTTCTATGTGAAAACGATGATTCGAGAAAAGAAAAATCCAACATATCGTTGGATTTCATGGGGATACCATTTATCACTTGTAGTCGGTATGTTCATTGTGTCTCCTTGGTTTGTCATTGCGTTTATTCCAAGTTGCATTCGCGCTATTGTGTTGTATGGTAAAAAAGTAACTGTTTTAAAAGTTGGTGTGTGGGAAATCGTCAATTCAGTTTATTTTTTCATTGCTACTACAATATTATTTCAATTAAAGGGTTGATATTAAGTTAATGAATAAAAAGTAAGCATGATTCATACGTGCTTACTTTTTATTGTTGGGAATTTTTTATTCCTGAGATAAAATATCTGCCGTACTATCGCACTGTTGCAGCGCATGTTGGACAGCTTGTAAAGATTGTTCAATACGTTGACGATTATCTGATTTCTCGACTGTTTGCAAGGCGCTTTGTAAACAGTTTTTTGCTTCATGTAAAGCTTGGCAAGAATCTTGAACATGACCACGTGCATTTTTTTGCATGATTGCACCTCCTTTGGTCTATACATTTGTAGTATGAGCAAAACGAAACAAAATATAATAGTTTTCAAAAAATAAATCCTGATAATTCTTATAAGAATTGACTTTTTTGGTTATATTCATTATAGTGAGGGTTAAAGTGAATATTTTCTTATCCAGAGAGGTGGAGGGACTGGCCCGATGAAACCCAGCAACCGCAATGCAGGTGCTAATTCCAGCAGAACAGTTTTGTTCTGAAAGATAAGAAGGAAGAGATATGTTCCGCTTCTTCTTATCGAAGAGGTTTTTTTATTGCAAAAAAACCGATAATGAAAGATGGACAACGAGAAGAAAGGAGTGGACATAGCTGTGACAATCGAGAAATATATTACATTGCGAAGTGCAATTTACGAATATATGGAAGAACAAGAAGAGCCGATTACGTTATTGGATATTCAAGAGTATATTGCTTCTGAACATAAAGGGAAATTTGCGAAAAAGATGCTTCAGCAATTTTATTTATTACGGTTACTTGATGAATTAAAACTGGATGGGAAAATTACTTTAGCAGAGCCACACAAATATATAGATGATAAGGGGATTTACTACATAGTAAAAGAGAAAAGAGGGAGTTGATCTCTCTTTTTTTATGTTATAATTTATTTGAAAATTCACTTACTTTTGAGGTATGTAGATAAAAAGACTGTACTATGCAGTCTTTTTATAAGGAAATGGTGCTGAGTGTGTAGTGTTCAAAAATTAAATGTGCCCCGAAAGATGGGCATTCTCGGCTAACAAATAAAAAGACACCATCGCCGAATAGGTGTCGTTGTTTTTGTCGAAGGGACTTGCCCTTTGACATGTATTAGAATAGCATGTGGGCCCACGAAAAGTCAAAAGGTAATTAAAGGAAAGGTATTGTTTACAATGAACATATTGATTGTATACGCGCATCCAAATCCGTCAAGTTTCAACGCTGCTATTTTGAAACATGTGGAACAAGGGTTACAAAAAACAAATCACTCTGTAACCGTTCTTGATTTGTATAAGGAACAATTTAATCCTGTTCTAACCTTTAACGAGACAAAAAAGAGAAGAGATTTAGTGCATGAGGAAGAAACAAGAAAATATAGGGAATTAGTTGCAGAGGCAGATTACTTCATTTTTATTTATCCAGTTTGGTGGTGGAGTATGCCGGCGATATTAAAGGGATTTATTGACCGAGTATTTGTTTCAGGTTTTGCTTATAAATATGAAGGGATAATGCCTAAAGGATTGCTCACAGGAAAACAAGCATGGGTGATTTATTCATTAGATTCTCCTTTATGGTATGTAGCTCTTTTATATCGATCAGCTGAATGGATTGTAATGAAGAAAGGAATATTATACTTTTGTGGGATACGTAACATAAAGCGTTCTGTATTTCAATCTGTGAAAAATAGTAAACAAGAAAAAAGAGAGAAATGGCTGCAAAAGATATATGAGAAGGCGGCAAAATTATGAAAAATAAGGAACAGATTTATAAAATTATGAATGTATTTAAAAGAGAAGATGATTTGTTTTATTCTTATCTTTCTTGTTTATCTAGGATAAAAGAGAATAGCAAGCAATTTTCTAAAGTTAAACAAGAAGTGCGAGAAGAATATCTTATAAGGGGTATTTGTGAGAGAGAAGTAGACATTTTAGTAGAACAAAATAAACAGGTTGCAGATTTATATATACCTAAGTTGCTCCGATGGGAATTTTTACAGGAAAATGTCCATTATATAGAAGAGTTGTGTTCGATGGTATTTCAGTTAGAACCTTTATGTTTTTCAGAAGAACAATGGAAAAATATAATTACGATCATAGAGAAAGAGCTGCCGTAAGACAGCTCTTTTCGTAACAAAAACTTTGAGGATTTAAGTCTAATTTTAGTGTTCTTGCTGTAAATACTTAGCGATTTGTAAATACATATCTCCATATGCAGATTGTATTTCTCCGTTATGATTCGCATTTGATGAGAAATGAACGATAACCATATGCGCAGGTGGATAAATAAATAGGCGTTGTCCATAACTTCCATGTACTTCGAATCCACCATGTTCATTATGGGGAATCCACCATTGATTATGATAAGAAAATGCTTCACCATCACCAACCGGAAGTTCATATTTTTTAATATTCTTAATTTCATCAATGATAGTAGAAGAAATAATTTGTTTTCCATCATATATTCCATTGTCTGAAACCATTTTTCCGAACCTTGCCATATCTCGAGCAGTCGCATTTAATCCTGCGCTGGCTTGTTCCACCCCTGTTTCATCAACAACATAATAAGCATCCTCTTCTGCTCCAATTTGTGACCAAAAACGTTCACTTACCATGTCTGCTAGGGATTTTCCTGTCACAGTACGAATCACCCATCCAAGTGTTTCGGAGGAACCGTTATCATATGAAAAATTCTCTCCAGGAGCAGCAGTTTCGTGTGCTTCTAGTAACATGTCATAAATTTTTAACGGTCCATCATAGTTTTTGCCGCGAGGAAGAAGGTTGCTCGCTAAATATAATTGTGCATCTTGATTATCTAATCCAGCTTGTTTAAAGCCGTGAGTTGGGTATTCTACTGAAACCTGCATATCTAGTAGTTGCTGAATTGTTGCCTTTCCAAATGGTGTTCCTTGTAATTCTTTTACGTAAGTTTCTGCAGTTATATCGGGTTGTAACTTTCCTTCTTCAATGAGTTCGCTAATGAGAAATCCTGTAAATACTTTTGATAACGAAGCCATACCGTGTGGTTCATTTTCTTTATATCCATCAAAATACCGTTCATATACAACGTTACCATCGTGCAGGACAATAAAAGCATCTGTTTTGTATTTTTCTAATAATTGAAGAACTGTCGTATTATTATTATTTTCATCTGTAATATGTAAATTATCCAAATTTTGCGAGTTAGTTGGGAGAGAAGATACATAATTTGGATTTTTAGCGACAACTTTTGTGGAAGCAAATTCGCGCATATGTGTATACGACCAACGAAGATACGGATCCTTTAACCAGTTTTTTTTTGTTACTATTTGTTTTGAGGAAAAACTTTTATTTTGTTTGAATAACGTAAAGCCTATACAGGTTAATGTAAATAAAAAAATCAAAACGATTAAAATTAGAGGGGATTTTTTGAATCTCATAACAAGCCTCCTTATGCTTTCATTATAATGTATAAGTTTCTTAATAAGCAAAAAAAAGAGAGTAAACATAGAAGTTTACTCTCTCTTATAACATTAAGCAGATAATTTCCCTTGTGTTGTTTGCTTTTTGAACTTTTGTTTTCGCCCGTGAAGAACATAATAAATAAGTAATGTAAATGCAACGATAATAGAAGAGATAAAATACATATTATGATAACTTGAATGTGCTGCGATAATACCTAGTACGAAAGATCCGATACCCATACCTGTATCAAAAAATGAGAAATAAGTAGCTGTTGCAGATCCGCGTCGATGGTGCGGAGCGACACTAACTGCAATTGTTTGGAAGCTCGGAATTAAGGTTCCGTATCCTATACCGATAAGTACACCGGCAGCAAGTAACCAAAATGGCGTTTGCGCTTGACTTAAAGTGAACATTCCAATCATAAATATCATAATAGAGGGATAAATGAGAACATTTTCTCCGAATCGATCAAATATTTTACCTGAAAAAGGACGAGAAATAACAACTACAATTGCATATACGACAAAGAAATAACTTGCAATATCAGCCATGCCAAGTTCCTTTGCATAAATCGGGATAAATGAAAGGATACCGCTATAGGAAAAGGAAAGTACGCAGCCTGTGATAGCAATTGGAATTGTTGAAGGCTCGATTAAATCTTTCCATTGCATATGTTTCTTTTCTTTCTTTACAGTTGTTTTTTCGTCAGGAATATTTACTAGTAGTCCGCATAGAAAAGCAAGCATAGAAAATATAGAACAAACAATGAATAAAACTGTAAACGAAAATTTAGAAATGATAGTTAATCCTAAAAAAGGACCAATAACCATTGGTAAACTCATAAATACTCCATAATAACCAAGTGCTTCACCGCGTCGATGGGCCGGGGCTACATCTGTTACGATTGTACCAGTAGCTGTCGTTGCCATCCCAAATCCGATACCATGTAAGAAGCGCAAAGCTAGTAATAAAAATAAACTTTGAGCACCGAAATACATTACTGTTGCAGCTAAAAAGAGTGAAAGAGAGATAAATAAAATTTTCTTTCTTCCTAAATCATCGAGCCATTTACCTGTAAATGGTCGGCATAGTACAGAAGAAATTAGAAACACTGTTGCAACAAGACCCATTTCTCCAGGTTTTCCTTTTAGTCCGTCGATGACATATATGGGTAAGGTTGTCATGAGCATATAAAATGTTAAAAAGAGAAATAGACTACTCAAACATGTTCCGATGAAGTCTTTCGCCCAAAGTCTTTGACTTTTCATAGTCATCCCTCCAATTTCTAATCTAGATTACGAATTACTTTTTGTAGTACGTGAAAAGCACGACGAAGTTCTTCATCGTTAATATCTTGCAGTGCTTTTTCCTCAAATGAGTCTACCTCTTCCTGCCACATTGGAATCATTGCTAGTGCTGTTTCTGATAAAGAAATGAGCTTCTCGCGTCGATCCGTTCCTTCTTTTCTAGTGATCCAGCCCATCGATTCCATGCGTGTTAAAGTGCGAGTCATTGTTGGTGATTCAACGTTTAAATATTGGCATAGTTCAGTTTGTGTGCAAGGTCCAGTCTGATGCAATCTGAAGATTACAGCCCACTGTGCACTGTATAAACCAGTTGGAGAAACACGTTCATTAAACTTTTTGGAAAATTTCCGAGAAGTTTGACTGACGACGTGAAAAAAATGTTGTTTTTCGTCCATATATTTCTTCCTTCCTAATTAGTTGCCTAGCTAACTATATCCCTTTTTTTCTGAATTGTCTAGTAGTCTGTGCGCCACGCTTATGTTAAAAGTACGTTAATTTTTAGATTGAGAACGTATATTCCGTATGGTATTATAAAGTTGAGAATTTTCTGTCTTTTAAATTATGTGTTATTGATAATTTTGAGGGGGAAAGAGGATGATTAAACCTACAATTATGAAGTCAGTAGTATTATCAAATGGCGAAACAATTGCCTATCAAGAAGTGGGAAGTGGAACAGAAGTATTAGTGCTTATTCACGGGAATATGACATCTTCACAGCATTGGGATTTAGTTATAGAACAGTTACAAGATTCTTATCATATTTTTGCTCTTGATTTACGTGGTTTTGGCTTTTCAACTTACCATCAGCCTATAGATTCATTAAACGATTTTGCGCAAGATGTAAAGCTGTTTGTGGATGAATTGCAATTGAAAGATTTTTCATTGGTAGGATGGTCAATGGGTGGAGGAGTTGCAATGCAGTTTGCTGCTTCTTATCCGATGGATGCGAAAAAACTCATACTAGTTGAATCTGTAGGGATGAAAGGATATCCGATTTTTAAGAAGGATATAAACGGTCAGCCAATTGTTTCAAACTTATTGAAAACAAAAGAAGAAATTTCGCAAGATCCTGTTCAAATTGTACCTGTTGTGGAAGCTTTAAAACAAATGAATAAGCAATATTATCGCACTATATGGAATTTGCTTATCTACACTAAGCATCAACCTGATCCAGAGCGGTATGAAAAATATCTTGATGATATGTTAACGCAGCGTAATTTTGTTGATGTAAATTATGCGCTTGTAACATTCAATATATCAGATGAACATAATGGAGTTGTAGCTGGGAATGGGAATATTAATCGCATTCAAGTACCAACATTAGTTCTCCAAGGTGATCGTGATTATGTTGTTCCAAAAGCGGTTGGTGAAGAGCTAGCAAAGCATCTGCCAAATGCAAAATTAGTCGTGCTAAAAGATTGTGGACATTCTCCTTTTATTGATTGTCTAGGGGTATTTATAAATGAAACGATTACGTTTTTGGAAAGGTAGTAAATGGTTCCTATCCACTTCCTTTTATGAATAAATAACATATAATGTAGAGTTACGGTTTCTAAAAGGAGAAGTATTATGGATGTTTTTTATATTGAACCAGTTGTATTTATATCGCCAAATGTTCCAAGAGCATCTGTTTACCCATCTATTCGTTATGGAGCTGTGCATATGCAGCCTTTGTTAAATGGAACTAATATGCATATTCAGAAATTATATTTTCAAACATTCCCTCCAGTATATGGAACGAAGTATTATGTAATCTATTCGAATCCAGTACAAGGTGTAGTTGTGCAGCAACCCGCTGTGTATACCCAAAATTTGAAATCATTTTCAAATCATATGCAGAAATATGTGAAAGCTCAAATATGGAACGGCTGAGAGCTAGAAGTTTGGACTTCTAGCTTAATTTTTGTGAAAATTGAGAGTATGCGATTTATGGATAAAACAGCTATAATAAAGGATGTGAGTTCAAAGAGGGAGCGTAATAAAATGGGGAGAAGGTATACATTTTGGGTTATGATTGGAATTGTTGCAATATCTGGACTTTCACAAGGTATGTTGTTGCCGGCAATTGCAATGATTTTTGAGAAGGAAGGGATTAGCTCAAGTTTTAATGGTATTCATGCTACGGCATTATATATTGGCATTCTTGTTATTTCACCTTGGCTTGAGAAACCGATGCAAAAGTTTGGGATGAAGCCTCTTATTGTAATTGGGGGCTTTATTGTTGTTGGAGCACTATTTTTATTTACACAAACATTTTCTTTTTGGGTGTGGTTTGTTCTTCGTTTTTTAGTTGGAGTAGGAGATCATATGCTTCATGTTGGGACGCAAACATGGATTACAACGACTGCAAGTCCGCATAAAGTAGGAAAACAGGTTTCCATTTACGGAGCATTTTTCGGTATCGGTTTTGCAATCGGACCATACCTAGCAAGTACAGTACAATATGGTATTACAACTCCGTTTATTGTATCGACAGTTCTTTGTTTAATAGGCTGGTTATTATTGATTCCGACGCAAAATACATTCCCGGATCAAGGTGAAGTGAATCAAGAAAGTGAATCTTCTTTGCAGCGCTATAAACAAGTGTTGATGATTGGCTGGATTGCACTGCTTGCACCATTAGCTTATGGTGCATTGGAAGCGATGCTTAATAGTAATTTGCCTGTATATGCAATGCGGAAAGGTTGGTCAGTTGAACAAATTTCATTTTTATTACCAGCGTTTGCTATTGGTGGAATTGTTACGCAAATTCCACTTGGTATGCTTAGCGATCGATTTGGAAGGGAGCGTATTCTAACATGGTCGTTTAGCATTAGTACATTGATTTTTCTATTAGCAGCTGTATTTGATGAGTATTATGGGTTTGTATTTGCGTTTATGTTAATTGGGGGTATGGTCATTGGATCATGTTTTTCACTGGGGCTCGGTTATATGACAGATTTATTACCAAGGCACTTACTACCAGCAGGAAACATTTTGTGCGGAATTGCTTTTAGTGTCGGAAGCATTACGGGTCCTGTATTAGGTGGACTGTTTATAGAGAAAATACAGTATACAAGCTTTTTTCTTGCTGTTATGATCGTCATGGCAGTTATATCGATTATTTATATGACATATATGAGAAGTCAATCAATGGTAAGGAAAGTAGAAAGTAGGTAAAACAATGACAAAACAATTAAAAAAGAAAAAATTTGAAGTATTACCAGATGAAACAATTGCACAGTGTTTAGAGAGAATGGAAAAAGAAGGATATACACCTTCCCGTCGAATGGAAGAGCCTATTTTTCATGAGGTGAAAAGAGAGGGGAAAACTGTTGTAGAGCCGTGTGGACGAAAAATAGTATTTGAAGGAAAGGTAAAATAAAGAGGTCTTGCGAAGAACTTTCTATTTCTGTTTTAATATTTAAAAATGTTTTTAGAAAAAATGTGCAAATTTAAGAATATACCACATATAATATAGCGAAAGGCCTTTCACCATTTTTCACCGAGGGGGCAATCATAATGAAATTTTTGTCTTACCTTACAGCAATTCTGGTGATTATTGGCGGTTTGAATTGGTTATTTGTTGCGCTAGATTTTAATCTCGTAGAAAAACTTTTTGGTTCTGTATCAGCACTTGTTGACACCGTTTATTGGCTTTTTGGTCTTTCTGCTCTGTACCAAATTTACGACCGTTTTTTTGCAAGTAATTAGCAATTATACAACTATTATTTAAAGTGTTAAGCAGACGTGCTTAACACTTTTTGTATTTTCATTCGATTGCTTCAATGTTTAGAAGGATAGAAGATGGAGGGATCGTGTGGTTTGATGGATTCAACTGAGTGTTAGTGGAGAATTTTGCGTTATCTCGCATTAACGGGGAGTAAGGCTCCCATCTGAAGAAAAAGGAGATAAGTGAGAGATAACAGCTGTGAGAGTCCAATTGGATGGATTTTTTATCGGTGGAGGATGAGGAAAACTCTCTGCTGATGGAAGTTTCACTTTATGAAAAATTACTTGTGCGAACGGTTCCAATACGTCTTAGAATAAAATAAGCAAAACAGTTTGACCGAGTATTTTATATGCGTTATAATTCAGAAAGTTTAAAAATTTATAAATATAAAAGAAAGAGGAGAATGAGATGCATCGAGTATACAATTTTTCAGCTGGACCATCTATACTTCCAATACCCGTTTTAGAGCAGGTACAAAAAGAACTATTGAACTATCATGAAACAGGTATGTCTATAATGGAAATGAGCCATAGATATACAGCATTTCAGGACATTATAGACGAAACGAAAGATCTACTTTGTGAATTAATGAATATCCCTGAAAATTATGAAGTGCTTTTTATACAAGGAGGCGCATCTTTACAATTCTCCATGATTCCACTAAATTTAATGCACCGAAATAAGCAAGCGGCATATGTACATACAGGTTCTTGGTCAAAAAAGGCGATTCAAGAAGCGGAAAAAATCGGAACTGTTTCGGTTGTTGCATCTTCAGAAAATGATCAATTTAAATCCATTCCAGAGATAAATAGCACACTTTTTTCACGAGAAATAGATTATGTGCATATTACAACGAACAATACAATTGAAGGTACACGTTATGTCAATATTCCTGAAACAGGAGAAATCCCACTTGTTGCTGATATGTCTTCAAATATTTTATCCGAAGAGTATGATATAACAAAATTCGGCCTTATTTATGCCGGAGCACAGAAAAATTTAGGGCCTGCAGGATTAACAGTTGTTATTGTTCGTAAAGATTTAATTGGCTCTGCAAATTCTGCTTGTCCGACGATGTTAAACTATGAAACTTACAGTAAACATAATTCACTTTATAATACTCCACCATCCTTTAGCATTTATGTAACAAAGTTAGTTTTACAATGGCTGAAAGCGCAAGGCGGCGTGCAGGCAATAGAGAAAAGAAATCACGAAAAAGCAGCAATTTTATACAACTTTTTAGATGAGTCAAGTTTATTCACTTCACCAGTAAATGCTACGTATCGATCTTTAATGAATATTCCATTTACAACATCTTCAAATGAACGGGATGCATTGTTTATACAAGAAGCAAAAAAGCTTGGTTTTGAAACATTAAAAGGGCATCGTTCTGTTGGCGGTATGCGTGCTAGTATTTATAACGCAATGCCAATAGAGGGCGTACAAGCGCTTGTGGATTTTATGCATATATTTGAAAAGAAACACAAATAAGGGGATGAAGAAATGTTTCATATTCAAACGTTGAATCAAATTGCTGAAAAAGGGATTTCTACTTTTTCAACAGATACATATAGAGTAGGAGAAACAATTGAGCAGCCTGATGGTATTTTATTGCGAAGCTATTCATTGCATCATGAGGAGTTTTCTGAGCAGTTAAAAGCCATCGCTAGAGCGGGTGCAGGTGTAAATAACATACCAGTTGAGCGCTGTACAGAGAAAGGCATTGTTGTTTTTAATACACCAGGGGCTAATGCGAATGCGGTAAAAGAACTTATACTTGCAAGTTTAATTATGTCATCTCGTAATCTTGTAGATGGGATTGTGTGGACAAAAGACTTGCAAGGGGAAGAGGTACCGCAGCTTGTCGAGAAGGGGAAAAAGCAATATGTTGGCTCAGAGATTGCAGGAAAGCGACTTGGCATTATTGGACTAGGGGCAATTGGAGCTCTTGTTGCAAATGATGCTTTATCATTAGGGATGGATGTTGTTGGTTATGATCCATATGTTTCTGTTGAAACAGCTTGGCGGTTATCTAGACAAGTGCAGCGAGCATTTAGTTTAGAGGAAATTTTTGCAACATGTGACTATATTACTTTGCACGTTCCGTTAGTTGAACAAACGCAAGGCATAATAAATGAACATGCATTTCAAGTAATGAAAAAGGGAGTTCGTATTTTAAACTTCTCTCGTGGAGAGCTTGTTGATGAAACGGCGTTAGGGCAAGCACTTGAGGCGGATATTGTGAAGCATTATATAACAGATTTTCCTAATGAACGTGTGCTACAAATGAAAAATGTTATTGCAACGCCGCATCTCGGAGCATCTACAAATGAGTCAGAAGAAAATTGTGCGGTTATGGCATCCCGGCAGCTGCGAGATTTTTTAGAAACTGGTAATATTCGCAATTCGGTTAATTATCCAAATGTAGAACTGCCTTACATCGGAAAGAAACGAATTACAGTTGCGCATCAAAATATTCCGAACATGGTGGGCCAAATTACAGCGTGTTTGGCAGAGCATCATATTAATATTGCAGATATGATCAACCGTAGTAAAGGTTCTTTTGCATATACAATGATTGATATTGATAATGGGATAGATGAGTTTATTAAAGAAGATGTTATTGCAACGATTAGAAACATTGCAGGTGTCATAGCAGTACGGATGATTGTATAAAGTGAAACTTCCATCAGTGGGGCATCCCCACTGATGGGTAGTTGAACCAATCGGGCTCACTACCTGTTAATGCGAGATAAAGGAGAGATTTCATTGGCAACAATTAAACCATTTCGGGCAATTCACCCTGTACAAGAGCGCGCAAAAGAAGTGGCTGCTCTTCCGTATGATGTACTCAATAGTAGTGAAGCAAGAGAAATTGCAAAAGATAATCCTTATTCATTTTTGCACATTGATAAGGCTGAAATTGACTTAAGTTCATCTATTTCACCTTATGATGACGCCGTGTATGAGAAAGCAAAGGAAAATTTACAACATATGGTTGAAACAGGCGTACTTATACAAGAAGAGAAAGCATGTTTTTATATTTATGAACTTACAATGAATGGTCGTTCTCAAACTGGACTTGTTGTTTGTACATCAATTGATGAATATATAAACGACACCATTAAGAAACATGAGAAGACAAGACCTGAAAAAGAAAAAGATCGTATTCGTCATGTTGACGTATGTAATGCTCACACAGGACCAATCTTTATAACATATCGCGGGAAAAGTGAAATTGCAAATGTCATTGCGAATTGGAAAGCAGCGCATAGCCCAGTTTATGAATTTACGGCAGATGATGCAATTAGGCATAAAGCATGGGTTATTCATGAAGAAAGAGTTATTGCTACATTAATAGAGCAGTTTGAGGAAATACCTTCTTTATATATTGCTGATGGTCATCATCGCTCAGCGTCTGCTGTGAAAGTTGGAATGATGCGCCGCGAAGCATATTCTAGTTATACAGGTGAAGAAGAATTTAATTACTTTTTATCTGTACTTTTCCCGAAAGATGAATTATCGATTTGGGATTATAATCGCATTGTAAAGGATTTAAACGGGTTATCAGAAGAACAATTCTTACAAGAAATATCTCAAGCTTTTTATGTAGAAAAAGCAAATGTAGTACCATATAAACCAGCAGAGCGTCATACATTTGGGATGTATTTGAATAAAGTATGGTATAAGCTGACTGCAAAAGCAAATATGTTTGATGCAGAGGATGTTGTAAAAAGATTAGACGTATCAATTTTACAGGAACAGTTGTTACATACAATTTTACATATTGATGACCCTCGTACAAATGACAGAATTGATTTTGTAGGAGGAATACGAGGGCTGAAAGAGTTAGAAAGAATGGTTGATGAGGAAGGATGGGCCGTTGCTTTCTCCATGTATCCAACAACAATGGAAGATTTATTGAATATTGCGGATGCAGGAGAAGTTATGCCGCCGAAATCAACGTGGTTTGAACCGAAGCTTCGCAGCGGTTTATTTATTCATTCGTTAGAGTAGAAGAGGGGGCAGATTGCTTTCTCTTTTTTTCTTGCATATTTTGTATCAATCTTATAATGTAAAGTCGTACTAACTGAAGGAAAGGACTCGAGATATATGATACATATTTTATTAGCTGATGATGATTTACATATAAGAGAACTTCTACGTTATCACCTTCAAAAAGAAGGTTATACAGTGTGGGAAGCTGAAGATGGAAAAGTAGCACAGTCTATATTAGAGAAAGAAACAATTCATTTGGCGATTGTTGACATTATGATGCCGCATATGGATGGTTATACACTTTGTGAAGAAATTAGAAAATATTATGATATACCAGTTATTATGTTAACGGCAAAAGATCAGTTAATAGATAAGGAAAAGGGCTTTTCTGTTGGAACGGATGATTATATTGTAAAACCGTTTGAACCGGCGGAAGTATTATTTCGAATGAAAGCATTGTTACGTCGTTATCAAATGTTAAATGCAGATATTATTCAATTACATGGAACGACAATCGATCGGAAAAGCTATGAAGTACGTTGTCAAGAACAAACTATTTTATTACCGCTAAAAGAA
Organism: Bacillus sp. AFS018417; assembly: GCF_002560985.1. Lineage (NCBI taxonomy): Bacteria > Bacillati > Bacillota > Bacilli > Caryophanales > Bacillaceae > Bacillus > Bacillus sp. AFS018417. The sequence goes on along the minus strand of NZ_NTTM01000057.1, from coordinate 1,842 downwards.
TTTGAGTTACTATCACAGCTTGCGAGTTATCCGGGACGAATTTTTTCTCGGGAAGAATTGATTGAACTTGTATGGGGAGTTGATTTTGCGGGAGATGAACGTACCGTGGATGTACATATTAAGCGATTGCGTGATCGTTTTTCTAAACGGACAGATGATTTTCAAATTAAGACGGTGCGTGGTCTTGGATATAAATTGGAGTTGAAATAAAATGCGATCATTGTATTCACGATTTGTTATAATTTCTATTGTTATTATGTTAGTTAGTAGTATAGTTGGTTTTTTATTATCGAATGTGTATTATCATATTTATTTGAAACCATATAACAGTGAAAAGATTTTAAAATACGCTCAAGAAGTTAAGCATTTATATGAAAAGTCGGATGAACATAGTCGAGAGGAGTATTTACAGTCTATTTCTAAACTTGGTTTTGAAATTTATGTTGTAGATGATCATAAACAAGGAAAGCGATATGGGAATGCATTTCGAAAAATTAATGTGAGTGAAGAAACAATAGATAGTGTATTAAAAGGGCACACATACAATGGTATTTCAACTTACCCTGCACGGTTATTTATAACGGGTTTTTTTGATAATGAGCTGATAAATAGTATTGGGATTCCGATTCAACATGATGGGACAAACTATGCGCTCTTTATTCGTCCTGATATTCAACAGCAATTTGGAGAAATGCGCATTTTCTTTGCTGCATTAATATGTTTAACTGTCGTGATAAGTATTATTTGTATTGCAATTGCAGCACGGTTTATTGTACGTCCTATTCAACTTTTTACGAGTGCAACTAAGAAAATTGCAAATGGAGAGTATGAAATAGCCCTGCCGGAATATCGAAAAGATGAAATTGGAACACTGGCTGTCAGCTTTCGTAAAATGGCAAAAAGCTTAAAGGATTTAGAGCGGATGCGGCAAGAGTTTGTTTCAAACGTTTCGCATGAATTTCAATCACCTCTTGCGTCAATTCAAGGGTTTTCAAAGACGTTACAAACAAATGATATGAGTGAATCAGAACGTAAGCGTTATTTGAAAATTATTGAATCTGAAAGTAGACGTATGTCTAGTTTGTGTAAACAATTATTAACGCTTGCATCCCTAGATAAAGAAGAACAAGTTTTGGATAAGAAAATGTTTGATGCCGGAAAGCAAATAAGAGATGTTATTTTTATGTTAGAGTGGCAATGGCGTGAAAAAGATGTCGCGATTGAATTGGATGTTCCAAGTATACAAGTGTATGGAGATGAAAATTTGCTCCATCAAGTGTGGACAAATTTATTGACGAATAGCATTAAATTCACAGAAAGTGGTGGGACCATTTCGTTTTACGGGGAAGAGAAAGAAACGGAATTGCATTTTACTATCTCTGACACAGGACTAGGTATGAGTGAAGAGGAGATAGAAAAGATTTTTGAGCGGTTCTACAAAGCTGATGAAGCGCGAAATAGAACAATAGAAGGAAGTGGGTTAGGTCTTTCGATTGTGAAAAAAATTGTTGATCTTCATGAAGGCACTATTACTGTACATAGTATAAAAGGAGAAGGTACCACGTTTACAATTCAACTTCCAAAAGCGTAAAAAGATTCTACAAATTATGTAATGGTTTTGATTTGAAGATACAAATAATAACTAAGTGTACAATTTAGCAGTGCATTACACACTTAGTTAACAACAAAAAAGGAGCTATGAGGTTAAAGATGTATAACTACAATTAAGTATTATAATTAAAAGCCTATATCGAAAATTACTAAGTAACTTTCGATATAGGCTCCTTTTATTTAGGTTGCTCTATACGATAGGGGTACCACCACACATCCATCAACTTAAGG
>NZ_NTTM01000056.1:0-32591 GCF_002560985.1 Bacillus sp. AFS018417 | reverse complement strand
CGTACGTTTAGAGGTGGGAGTCCTCTCGAAAGGTATGATAGATATTACGCCATAGTAGATAAAGTGAAACTTCCATCAGTGGGGGTCTTACTGCCCAAAAATAGCGGGATAAAATACAAGCCACGTTGAGAATATTCATTTGTATCATTTTAATTCTCCTAATCTAGATTTACTTCGAGTAAGACTGACTATGTGAATGAAAAAGAGCGCCCCTCTTCGATTCGGGCGCTCTTTTCATTATGAACGGCTAAATAATCGCTTCCACCATGATTTCTTTTCTTCAACTGCAGCTATTAATCGTTTTGTCTCTTATTGTTCACAAATCAACTCCATAAGATGATTATCATGTTCGTAGAAAGATACACCGTATCTATCATTCTATACTCTTTTGGTTGGATCTATTTTTTGACGTGATTTTCTGCGATACATAACGGTCCAAATGATTGCAAGTCCTATGAATCCATACGTGACTAAACTAGAGATTGCTAAAAACGTAGATACTGAAAGGCTATAGACAAGCACCACTTTCAGCAATGCTTCGCCTAATAAGACAATTCCCCACCCTGCTGTCATGATTCGCAATACTTTACGAAAGTAAGCATTGTTCCACTTATCAGCAAAAGCCGCCTGTTCTTTTTGCGTTTTTCCGACAGTAAATCGTAAGGCGAAATAATAGATCAGGGGTCTTCGAGTGATAAGAGAGCCAAGAAAAATTAATCCCATAACTCCTGTAACAAAGGATTCTCGAACCAAAATAAGTCTTTCGTCTCCGCCAATGAGAGCAGCGAGAATTCCAAGAATAAATCCAACTAACATAAACACTGCAAATGCGTCCCATTTTCTATACTTCAGAAAATAGATTATAGTTTCTACTAAAGGAATCATTGTGGCAATTATGAGCGCTGTGATGTTCGACACATGGCCTAATAACAACTCGTAAACTAAAATGGGCAATGCCGCATTAATAAGTAAAGAAAGGATAATTCCACGTACAATTTGTTTTCGTTCCATGTTACATCCCCTCCTCTGCATAGATCCCATGAAATCCAAATGGAATATGATGAGGAACCTCTGCTCTTCCGATTTCATCCATGGTTTGAGCATCTAAAACCAATAAAAATGAACGTCCTTGAATTCCGCTAAGAACCACTGATAGTAAAATCCCCTCATCCTCTTTAGTGCCGTTAGGTGTAGCCACAAATACTGGTTCACCAGGATAACAATCTTCTTGAGACCAAATCTTATTCTCCCCTGTATGGGTATCAATTTTAATCAACTGATTATCCATATTCTCTGGGTGAAGAAGACTTGTACTTACACCATAAGCGTATCGATAATTTTGTCCATTGTACCTTTGGTAGTGAATCGATGGCAGTTCAATACTTTCTGATGATAAAATCTCTTCCACTGCAGCAGAACGACCTTCCTCTAAAATATAACGCTTAAATTGAGGGTGGGATCCGATTTGAGAATCGCCTGTAAGCTGATCAATGGAAAGATTCGTAACAGCTGAAGCTTCTTTTGAAATACACGCATCGATAATAACATCCTTACCTTGCTCAAACGCATTGATTACGTGAAAACCAAAACCCGCTTGGCTTTCCACTATGCGATGCAACTTTCCGTCCGCTTTACTGACAACGAGAAAACGTAAACCCTGTTCTGGCTTCCAAGTTAAACTATCTGTGAAATTCTTACCCGTCATTAACAACATAGGCTGAATGATTAAAGGAAATTCCAACAAAATAATATAATGATTTGTAATCGCAAAACTATGCATATAACCTGATCGATCTGTTTCAATACTTCCAATTAATTTTCTGCGTGCTGTCGTAGGATCGATAGTGTAAATATGGTAGTATGTTGTTCTTCCAAACTGAATAGTAAAATTGATGAGTTGACCACTGTGAGGATCTAAATGAGGATGAGCTGTAGTCATATGAGCTGGAATATTATCTTGAAATTGGTAGACACCTATAGTATTTAAAGTTAACGGATCAAATTCGACCATCCCAGGCGATTCGGTTAAAGCCAGAAAATGATGGTCCATTTTCATAATATTAACGTTAGTGTTATTACTGCCTCTTGCGGTTCCAGTTGATCCAAAGCCAGCCACTTGTTCTCCCGCTTCCATTACATGATGATAGGCTTCGGTTCGTAGGAAGCGATTTGTATATGACACATTTCCATGACGAAACGAAAACTTATGGATCATCGCTAATCCATCGAACCAATGTCCACCTGTAAAGTGGGCAGGACCATTTCGAAACAGACTACCAGACAGCCATATAGGAATCTGTCCTTGAATTGGTAAGCTTCCAATTTCCACCTCTTTATTTAAACTACTTAACCCTTTTTGAAACGTATTCAATTCACATTCCTCCTTAAAATAACATACGTAGTATGCGAATAAAAAAGTCATGCGAGCTTTTTTTGTAAATCTTGATGAAGTATTTGCTGAACGCGTATTCCTTAAGAAAGAACCATAAAAGCCATAAAATCATTCATCGGTTTAGTTTTATTACACAAACCGCCGGTCGGTTGATCAATGAAAGTTTTTCATCAAATTTCTAACAAGTTAATACTACATTGAATGAAAACTCCCACCACTTATCTCCTTCGGATCTTGAAGTGGGGATCTTACTGCCCGTTAATGCGGGATAAAAATACAGTCACGTTAAAAATATTCATTTGTATCATTTTAATTCTCCTAATCTAGATCTATTCTGAATTAAAAAGAGCGCCCATCTTCGGCGCTCTTTTCGTTATGAACGGCTTTACACCAGCGCCAATGTACACGTAGACACTAAATACAGCCCTTTATTATACGTTACCGACTCACAAGAAAAGCGAGCATTTCTGCTCGCCTTTGTTATTATTTCATTCCCATTTGTCCTTTAGGAGACGCCTTACCATAAATACCTTTGTTTCTACATCCAAAGAATTAACTACAGACCGGTTCTTTTTCGTTTAGACCAAGCGTCTGCGCTGTTGACGTATGAATTTCTTGGAAAAGGTCTGGGTTTTCCACTAGTGATACGCCATAAGAAGGAATCATTTCTTTTATTTTCGGTTCCCACTCTTTCATATGTTGTGGGAAGCATTTTTCTAATACCTCAAGCATAACGTGAACGGCAGTAGAAGCGCCCGGAGAAGCGCCGAGCAATGCAGCTATCGAGCCATCAGTGGCACTAACAACTTCCGTACCAAATTGAAGTGTTCCTTTACCAGCATCAGTATCTTTGATAACTTGCACACGTTGACCCGCTACCACTATATCCCAATCCGCGCTTTTGGCATTCGGAATAAATTCGCGTAATTCTTCCATGCGCTTTTCATTCGATAACATAACTTGCTGGATCAGGTATTTTGTCAATGACATCTCTTTTACGCCCGCCGCCAACATAGTGAAGACATTATTCGGTTTTACGGAACCTATCAAATCAAAATTCGAACCAGTTTTTAAGAACTTTGGTGAGAAGCCGGCAAACGGTCCAAACAGCAATGTTTTTTTGTTGTCAATATATCTTGTATCAAGATGCGGAACAGACATTGGAGGAGCACCAACCTTAGCTTTACCATATACTTTTGCATGATGCTGCGCTGCAACTTCCGGATTGTTACATACCATAAATAGTCCGCTTACCGGGAACCCTCCAATATGTTTTGACTCAGGGATACCGGTTTTTTGTAGTAAAGGCAGACTTCCACCCCCACCGCCAATAAAGACGAATTTTGCAGTATGGTATTCGATTTTACCGCTATCGATATCATGCACTTTCACTTCCCACGAGTCGTCGCTAGTACGTTTAATATCCTCAACACTATGCTTGTAGTTTACCTCGACGTTTTTACTCTGTAAGTGGTCAAACAACATGCGTGTTAAAGCACCAAAGTTGACATCCGTTCCAGAGTCGATGTTTGTTGCCGCTATCGGTTCATTCGATGTACGGCCTTCCATGATAAGCGGAATCCATTCCTTCAGTTTTTCAGGGTCATCGGAAAATTCCATTCCTTGAAACAGAGGATTTTTTGAAAGCGCTTCAAAACGTTTTTTCAAAAACGTTACATTTTTTTCCCCTTGTACTAAACTCATATGAGGTATTGGCATAATAAAGTCCTGCGGATTACGAATCAGATTGCTGTTTACAAGATAAGACCAAAACTGTCTTGAAAGCTGAAACTGTTCATTAATTTTTATAGCTTTGCTAATATCTATAGATCCATCAGATTTTTCGGATGTATAGTTAAGCTCGCACAGTGCAGCATGGCCCGTACCCGCATTATTCCATTCGTTAGAGCTTTCTTCTCCTGCGTTTGCGAGTTTCTCAAACACTTTGATTTCCCATTCAGGTGCTAACTCTTTCAGTAATGATCCCAAAGTCGCGCTCATGACTCCGGCACCAATTAAGATAACGTCTGTTTTCTTCTGTATTTTGCTCATTATAACCTTCCCCATCCCCTATATTTGCAAAAAAGAGTAGGCGTTCCTGCTTAGATGTCACCAAAAGCAAGACGACACCTAGACCCCAACTAGGAACACATCTTTTCTGTCTCAATTATAACCATATCATATCATATTCTATTATAATTATTTATGGGGTAAAATATCTACTATTATCTGATAATTATATACTATTTATAACTGATAAAAAAGTGAAAATTCCATTCACAAGGCCTTAGGAACACACAAAAGTCAAGGCCTTAACTCAGCTTCTGGTAAGGATTAAGGCTTTGGTTTGCCGTTACCAGTGACCGACACCCTCTAATTTTCGCCGTTACTTGTGGTATAGTTCTCCGCACTTAATAGAGAGTAAAACGTTTAAAAAGGAAACTTTATTTAGTTTAATTGTATAATACTTCACATTCTCCTGAAAATACCCATATTATCTATAAGCTCGATTTTCCACAATCTGGCCCTTTAATGGAACAACATATTTGATATTTCCAAACAACTTTATTGTACAAACCAATATGTTGATTAATCTTTTTTATAATCGGTTAAACTTTGTTTTAAACGGTCGAACTTTATTTCAAATCCACATTTCCTCTTGTATTATCTCTATTCATTTACACAACTATTTGTTCAAACTATCATAGAATATTACATCTAAAAAATATAATTTTTTCTATAGATAATTTAACATTTCTCTCCTTTTAATCTAGCACCTATTCTTCATCTCTTAATTAATAAAAAATTAACAATCAATTCTAAATTTTATCTTTTTTCCTATTATACTTTGTTATATTGTTGTATAATATTTTTGAAAGCGTTTATTATTTTAATATACATAATTTAAAACGTTTTTATTTGAACATTCATACATTTCAGACTATTTATGGTTGGTAATTCAATTCCAATTTATCACAATGTATGTAGCGATTTTATCGCACTGATTTACTTAATAATAGGAGTAATCCTCTGGGTGATAAGTAATTGTGAATGTTTTTTTACAAAACAGATAAGTAATAACGTTTTGTATTATGTAAATTATCGTAATAACATAAGAAATATAAAATGAATTGCACTCGTTACTATTTCATTCATATTGAAAGAAACAGCCTAACGAGTAGGAGGTTTTGTCAAATGACGACGAAGAATACAAATACAAACAACCCGTGGGCTAAGTTCCATGGTCCTAACCTTGGCTATGTCATTGAACAGTACGATCGTTATGTAGCTCAGGAAGGTTCTGTTGATCCGGAGTTAGAAGAGCTTTTTGCAAGATGGGGCGCTCCTCCTTTTCATGCAGATTTTACAAATGTAAACAGCAATGTCTCTAATTTTTCTTCTCAAAACAATACAGATATAGAAAAAGTTCTAAAAGCTGCAAAGGTTTTAGAAAATATTCGTTCATACGGTCACCTATCTGCACATATTAATCCGCTGGAGGAAAAAGTGGATGGGCAGTTTTCTTTAGAGGGACTAGGCGAAAATGATTTGAAAGCGATTTCAGCGAAAATGGTTTGGGCAAACGCACCTGCAGATGTTCAAACAGCATTTGATGCGGTTAATAGATTAAAAGATGTTTATTCAAAATCTTTAGCTTATGAGTTCGCTCATGTGCACGATAGCGAAGAACGCGCATGGCTGCAAGAAATGGTGGAATCAACTTCTCTGTATCATCCATTATCAAACGAAAAACGAATTGCAGTCTTAAAACGTTTAACAGCAGTCGAAGGTTTCGAGCAATTTTTGCATAAAACATTTGTTGGTCAAAAACGCTTTTCTATAGAAGGCGTTGACATGCTTGTCCCTATGCTTGATGAAATTATTTCTGAAGGCGCTAAGGGCGGCGTGAAAGATATTATGATTGGTATGGCTCACCGCGGACGTCTAAGCGTACTTGCTCATACATTAGAAAAACCTTACAGTCACATGTTTACTGAATTTAAGCATTCAGCACCGATGCAAGACAAGGACAAAAACAATGTCGGCTGGACGGGAGATGTTAAGTATCATTTAGGTAAAGAGCAATTAATTGACTCTGATGGTTCTCTTACTCGAGTTACATTAGCTAATAACCCAAGTCACTTAGAATTTGTAGACCCAGTTATTGAAGGTTTTGCACGTGCTGCTCAAGAGAATCGACAACAAGCAGGTTATCCTGAACAAGATGTTTCTAAATCTTTTGCAATTTTAGTGCATGGTGATGCTGCTTTCCCTGGTCAAGGTATCGTACCTGAGACGCTGAACTTAAGCAGACTGAAAGGTTATCAAACAGGCGGCACAATTCATATTATCGCCAATAATGCAGTCGGATTCACAACTGATAGTTCTGATTCCCGTTCTACAAGATATTCTAGTGACCTTGCGAAAGGCTTTGATATTCCGATTGTGCACGTAAATGCTGATGACCCTGAAGCTTGTCTTATTGCAGCTACTCTTGCTTTCCAATACCGTACGCTGTTCAAAAAGGATTTCCTAATTGACTTAATCGGATATCGCCGCTTTGGTCATAACGAAATGGATGATCCAGCAGTTACACAACCGAAAGTATATAAAAAGGTTAGCAAGCATCCTACTGTAAGAGCTTTATACGCTGAGCAATTACAAACAAAAGGAATTCTACATGTAGAAGAAGTTGAAACGATTACGCAATTCGTGCAAGAGCATTTGAAAGCTGAATATGCTCAAGTTTCTTCAGATAAAAAAGAAGTAAGTGCTAATATTCCAGTTCCAGAAGTAGTTGCAAATGGAATTCCACAAATGATGACAGGTATTCCATTAGAAACACTTCAAGAATTAAACACGAGTCTTCTGCAATGGCCGGAAGGTTTTAACGTATATCCAAAGTTGAAAAAAATTCTTGAACGCCGTGAGAGTGCATTTAAAGATGGTGGTAAGCTAGAATGGGCAAATGCCGAGGCGTTAGCGTTTGCTTCGATTTTACAGGACGGTACGCCAATTCGTCTAACAGGACAGGATTCAGAGCGCGGTACATTCGCACAGCGTCACATTGTACTACATGATACAGAAACGAATGAAACATATTCACCAATGCACCGTCTACCACAAGCTCGCGCTTCCTTCGCGGTTCATAATAGTCCGCTTTCAGAAGCTGCTGTTGTAGGATTTGAATATGGCTATAACGTATTTTCTCCTGAAACACTTACAATGTGGGAAGCACAATACGGAGATTTCTCTAACACAGCACAAGCATTGTTCGACCAATTTGTTTCAGCAGGAAGAGCAAAATGGGGACAAAGATCTGGACTTGTACTACTCCTTCCTCACGGTTATGAGGGTCAAGGTCCTGAGCATTCCAGCGCTCGTCCAGAACGTTTCTTACAGCTTGCTGCAGAGAATAACTGGACAGTTGCAAACTTAACAAGTGCAGCGCAATATTTCCATATCCTGCGCCGCCAAGCAGCAAGTCTTGGAACAGACTTTGTAAGACCATTAGTAATTATGACGCCAAAGAGCTTGTTACGTCATCCACTTACATCTTCACCTGCTTCTGAGCTAAGTGAAGGCAGCTTCCAAACTGTTCTAGAGCAACCGAACCTTGGAACAGATGCAAGTAAAGTGAAACGTCTTGTATTAACTACAGGTAAGATGGCAATCGACTTAGCAGTAGATGTTGAATCTAACAAACAAGAGCATAATCTAGATGAAGTGCATATCGTTCGCGTTGAACAACTGTATCCATTCCCTAAAGAAAAAATCCAAGCAATCGCTCAGCGTTATGAAAACTTGGAAGAAATCGTATGGGTACAAGAAGAACCAAGAAATATGGGCGCTTGGCACTATATCGCACCAATTCTATTCGAACTTGCTTCTGGCAATATGAAAGTGAACTATATTGGACGTCCGGACCGTTCAAGTCCATCAGGCGGCGATCCACATGTTCATAGAAAAGAGCAAGAGTTAATTATTAATCAAACACTTAATATCAATTTCAAGTTACAAGAAGAACAAGACTTCGTTCACAATAAGTAATAAAGTATTCCCATGAATGGGGGGCGTTCCCCCATTCATGTTTAGAGAAGATTATCACAAAACATATCAAATCAATTGTTAGGCAAATAGGGGAGGACATTTAAAATGATTGAAATTAAAGTACCTGAGCTTGCAGAATCTATTACAGAAGGAACTATTTCTCAATGGCTTATCAACGTAGGTGAAAAAGTTGAAAAAGGCGCAAGCGTTGTTGAGCTTGAAACAGATAAAGTCAATGTAGAAATCATTGCAGAAGATTCAGGTATTGTATCACAACTACTAGGAGAACCTGGAGACACAGTTGAAATTGGTGATGTTATCGCAATTTTAGATGCAAACGGAACTGCAGTAAGTACACCTGCTCCAGAGCAACCAAAACAAGAAGTTACTGAAGCGCCAAAAGCTGAGGCTCCAAGTGCAGCACCAAATAAAACACCTTTACAAGGCCTTCCAAATACGGATCGTCCTATCGCATCACCTGCTGCTAGAAAAATGGCACGTGAATTAGGAATCGACTTAAATGAAGTACGCAGCACTGATCCACTTGGCCGTGTAAGACCGCATGATGTACAAGCACATGCTACTGCGCCAAAAGAACAACCAAAACAAGAAAAACAAAGTCCAAAACCAGCTGCAACTACTGAGTTTGAAAAACCAGTTGAGCGCGTAAAAATGTCCCGCCGCCGTCAAACAATTGCAAATCGTCTTGTAGAAGTTCAACAAACGGCTGCAATGTTAACAACATTTAACGAAGTTGATATGACAGCTATCATGGAATTACGTAAAGAACGTAAAGATGCATTTGAAAAGAAACATGATGTTCGTCTTGGCTTCATGTCATTCTTCACAAAAGCAGTTGTAGCAGCATTAAAACAATTCCCATTATTAAATGCTGAAATTCAAGGTGATGAGCTTATCATTAAGAAATTCTATGACATCGGAATCGCTGTAGCAGCTCCAGATGGATTAGTTGTTCCTGTTGTACGTGATGCAAACCAATTAAACTTCGCTGAAATTGAGAGCGAAATTAGCAACCTTGGTAAAAAAGCTCGTGATAACAAACTTACACTGAAAGAACTACAAGGTGGAACATTCACAATTACAAACGGAGGCGTGTTCGGTTCTCTTATGTCAACACCAATCCTAAACAGCCCACAAGTAGGTATTCTCGGTATGCATAAAATCCAAGTAAGACCAGTTGCGATTGATGCAGAACGCATGGAAAATCGTCCAATGATGTACCTTGCTCTATCTTATGACCACCGCATTGTAGATGGAAAAGAGGCTGTTAGCTTCCTTGTTGCGGTTAAAGAAATGCTTGAAGATCCAAAATCACTATTACTAGAAGGTTGATCATTTTATAGATTGTAGAACCCCCTTGCATTTGCAAGGGGGTTTTCTTAATTTCTACTTCCATAAGAAGGTGCCGTTAAAACAAACAAAACATTCACCATATCCTCAGTCTCATTTTTAAACTTGTGCTTCATAAAAGGCGGAATTCGAATGACATCTCCTTCTCGTAAAACATACTCTACTCCCTCAAGTACAACACAAGCTGTCCCTCTCATGATAATAGCAATTTCTTCTTTATTGTGCTTGTAGTGGCTTTCTGTCGTTTGTGAATTTGGATTTAAATCCATCATTAATATTTCTACATTTGCTTTCATAAAATCTGGAGTTAATATATCGTAGACAATATGTTCATTATTCGAACGATACACCTTTTTTCGTTCCTCTTTTCTGACAATCAATGATTCATGGTCAATATCATTTACAAATAATGTGAACAGCGGTACATTTAAAGCTTTTGCAATTATTTGTAATATATTTAATGAAGGATTTGCAAGTCCTCTTTCTAATTGACTAATTAAAGATGTACTTATACCCGTTATTTCCGAAAATTCTCGAATACTATATCCCTTACTTTTTCTATATTCTAAAATTGTATTCCCTAAACTATAGTTTGACATCATACAGCTCCTGATCGATTTTATTATTTTCATACAAATATACGATTACCGTTTAACATACTAAACATCGTCTTAATATATTGAACGCTACACTCTCTGTTATATATACTATGATTAGTTAATTATAATAAACATTGTACAAAATAATAAACACTACATTTCCAAACTTTGAATAAATAGGAGGACTTTACTTTGAATCAACCACGAGCTCTTTTACTTTATTTTTTATTATTTTTCGGAGTTTTTGCTCTTTCAACATCAGCTATATTTGTAAAACTTTCTAGCGCTCCTGCACCTGTTATAGCCTTTTATCGGATGCTGTTCTCTACTATCCTTATATTACCTATGTTCTATTTTAATAAAAATGCTATGCAGGAAATTAGACATTTAACAAAAAAACAATGGATGCTAGGTAGCCTGTCTGGAGTTTTTCTTGCTATTCATTATATACTTTGGTTTGAATCTTTACGTTTTACATCTGTAGCAAGTTCAACTGTACTTGTTACACTTCAACCCTTATTCGCCTTCGTTGGAGGGTACTTCCTTTTTGGAGAAAGATTAAGAGGCCTTGCAATTGGAGGTGGAATATTTGCTGTTGCTGGTAGTTTTGTAATTGGCTGGGGAGATTTCAAAATCGGCGGTACAGCCTTATTTGGCGACATTCTTGCCTTGCTCGGAGCTGCTATGATAACAGCTTATTTCTTAATCGGACAACACTTAAGAAAAAGTTTATCCCTATTCCCTTATACCTTTATTGGTTATGCAACTAGTTCCTTATTCCTATTTGGATATTCGTTTACTCTAGGATATCCTCTAACAGGTCACTCATCATATGACTGGCTATGGTTCTTTTGTTTAGCATTTATTTCAACATTACTTGGGCAAACAATTTTTAATTGGCTCATTAAATGGCTCAATACTTCAACGATCTCAATGAGTATATTAGGTGAACCAGTTGGGACATGTGTATTAGCTTATTTTATTCTGCATGAGGTAGTTACTGTTCAGCAATTGGTAGGGTCTAGTATTATATTAACGGGTATCTTTTTATTCTTAATGTACAATAAACCTGTAAAGTTAGAAAACAAAACGAGACATACAAAAATAACAGTAGACTAACACTAAGAAATTATCGTAATCTACTATTTATAAACTAACATATAGACAAGGTGACAAAATGGAATTAGGAAACTTCTTTTTTAATACGCTTATTACAACCTTTATACAGTTAGCTTCGTTAGTAGGATGCATTATTTTAGTTGGACTTTTATTAGGATATTTAGAAAATCGTTCCCGAACATATTGGACAATGGCCTTTGGAAGAAATGGGTTCCTCTTAACTTCATGGATTGGAACACCCATTCACGAATTCGGGCATGCATTTATGTGTGTCTTGTTTCGACATAAAATCGTGGATATTCAGTGGTTTCCAACGAATACAAGTAACGGGTATTTAGGATGTGTGCAGCACGAATATAATCCTAAAAGTATATATCAAAAAATAGGTAATTTCTTTATCGGCATTGCCCCTATTTTTTCTGGAATTGCCGCGCTAGTTGGTTTAATGTATTTTCTTACACCGCACTCATACGCGGCATTTATGAATGATATTGAAACAAATATTCAGCCAAACGGCGTCATGAGTGATATGATAAAAAGCACTGTTTTATCTTCTATCCTATTATTGAAAAGCCTTTTTACTATTAACAATCTATTAAATCCTTATTTTTGGCTATTTCTCATTCTTGCAATCTGTATCTCTACGCATATTGCCTTAAGTAAACCCGATATAAAAGGTGCATTAGATGGACTTATTACAATCTTCTTGTTCCTATTCCTTTTCAACGTTATAGGAGGCCTTCTTCATTTTGATAGTCATACAATTATCGCAAATATAGCGAAGTATAATGCTTACTTCCTTGCTTTTTCCAGCATCGCTATTTTATTTTCATGCATTACTGTAGCGATAAGTTATATCCTTTACCGAATGAAACGATGATCTAAATAAAGCATCTCTTGAAAAAAGAGATGCTTTATTCTGCCCTTCTTGCTGCCTGCTGCAACGGATCCCACACACTGTTGTAAGGAGGAGAGTAACTTAAATCTACATCTTCTAAATCATGAATCGACATTTTATGGAACAGTGCCATCGCAAGTACATCTACTCTTTTATCCACGCCCTGCTCTCCTATAAATTGTCCGCCTAACAATTGCTGTGTGTCTGTTCGATACAATAATTTCACGTGCAGTGGTTTCTTACTCGGATAATATCCCGCTATGTTTGTCGCATCAATTTTTACAATTTCATATGGTATTTGTAATTGTTTCGCTTCTTTTTCATTCAAACCTGTTCGTCCTAATGTTATATCCATAAATTTCATAATCGCTGTCCCGACAATCCCTTTAAACGCTCTTCGTTTATCAACCATGTTCAGTCCTGCAATTCGTCCTTGTTTGTTTGCCGTTGTTCCAAGCGGGATATGGTCATGTTTTTCTTTTATAATGTGGTACTGCGTAGCACAGTCTCCTGCCGCATAAATGTCCTCTATATTTGTTTGCATATAAGCGTTAACTTGGATAGCGCCTTTTGGGTTTCTGATTATTTCTGTTCCTTCTAGAAAATCAGTATTTGGTTTGACTCCAACTGATACTAAAACAAGATCTGTTTTGTACGTTCCTTTATCTGTTTCCACAGATTCAACATGCTCTTTTCCTTGAAACGATTTCACATTTTCATTTGTAAGTATCTCAATGTTATGTTTCTTTGCTTCTTCATGAATATATGCTGCCATATCCTCATCGAAAACAGTACCTATATGTTGATTTCTCTCAATCATACGCACTTTTTTACCGAGTTCAACAAATGTTTCTGCCATTTCGAGACCGATTGCCCCGCCGCCAATTATCGTAACATGTTCAACTTTCTGATTATGAAGTGTCTCCATAATTCGCTTTGCATCTGGAATCGTTTTTAATACATGAACCCCTTGTAATTTACTCCCTCTCCAGTCCGGCATAATCGGATGCACTCCAGTTGCAATTAGTAAACGATCATATTCATATTCAAATGGCTCTGATGTTTGCGTATGTATGATGCCGCACACTTTTTTACTTGCTGGATCTACACGTGTCACTTCATGATACACTTTGGCATCAATTTGATACTTGTTTCGAAACGTATCAACGTCCCTAGCAATTAAGTTTTCAGTAGACTCAATCACTCCGCTAATCGCATAAGGAAGACCGCACTGCGCATACGAATAGATGTCGCCTTTTTCTAAAGTTATTACACTTGCTTCTTGGTCATTACGAATAATTTGCATTGCTGCACTCATTCCGGCTGCATCTCCGCCTATAATAACGTATTTCACCGTATCACTCCTTATCATCATCTATCGTTTACATTTCCCATATTTTTCATTTATCAGTCATTTTTTTGTATTCATCATTAACATTATGAACCTTTTTTAATAACAGTTTATACAAGCATTCACCTTCAATCATTTTTCCAGTATCTTCAAAACCAATACTTTCATACAGTTTTTTTGCAACTATATTTTTCGGTGCAAAAGATAGAAAAATTTCATTACAATCAGCATCTTTTCTTATCTCTTCTATTACTTGTAATAACGCCGTTTTCCCATACCCTTTTCCTTGGTGTTTATGATCTATCATGAGTCTGCATATTTCAAAAAAGTTATGCTGTTCACAATATCCATACATTGTAAATCCAACCATTGTTTCATCATTGTATATTGCCTTCGTAATCCAACCTTTTTGAACTTTCGACTGCGCTAATGATAAAGCATTTGAAGCAACAAATTCTTCACAAATGAAGTGTTTATCTTCTTTGTTTGTCGTTAAGAATATACATTCTATCCAATTCTCATTCGTAATATCTCGCAAGCTTATACTCATTCCATGTTCACTCTTTCTTCTGTAATCTACAACGTTATATATTTCTACAAACAAAAACACTTCTCCTACAAGAGAAGTGTTTCTTTACATAATAAGGTGCCACACCAAAACTTCACCTAACACAATCAAAACAGCTCCAAAAATCATAAGCGTCGTCTTCTTTAGCAACTCATTTTCCCGAAATGGAATGTTACATAAATAAGCGCCAAGCGTAATGCGTGATGGACAAGCAATTGTAGCAAAAGAAGAACTTGTATTTTGCACCGTCGTGACGAATTGCCACGGAAGTCCCACATTTTGCGCTGTTTGCATTTGTAATTTAATAAACATGGCGTTTGACCCGGCATTACTTCCCGTTAAAAAACCGCCAATACCACCGATAAATGGTGCAACAAAAACAAACATCATTCCAAATGTATGGCCAGCTGCTTCCGCTAATAACATATGCATACCTGATGCACCCATTAGTTCCGAAATGGCAATAAACATGGTCGTTGTAATCGCAAATGGGATCCATTGTTTCACTGTTTGCAGCAATGACTGCTTTATTATAATAGAAGGAACTCGGAAGAAAATAATGGTAAATAAACACGTAATCCCAAGCCAAAACCCTGGTGAATACAATAATTCAAGTTTGTAAGAATAAGATGGTAGGTTAATAACCACATGTGATTGTAACGCACTATGAAACGATGGAATCAAACGAGAGAACAATATACAGACTGTCAAAAATAAATACGGGCTAATAATCTTTACAATAGAAACTTTCTGCTGCTGGGCAGCAGCATGTTCTGAGTACACTTCCTTCTGTTGCCTTGCCGTTATTTTAATGATGATAAATCCAAATGTTATCGTTACAATCGCACTTAAAATCCCAGCTAATTCAACGCTCACATATACATTAGACAAATAAATAGATAACGAGAATAATAGAAAAAATCCCGTTGCTTCTTTCCATTTTTGTACCACCGCAGACCAGCCACCAACTATATATAAAGAAAGCATGATAAAATACGCAAATATTGGGATACTTAATAGCGCTGTACCAGATCCAAGTTGTACTAAAGGCATACCAATAAGCCCTGATCCAATAATTGTTCCAGTTGCCATCGCTCCCCATGAGCTTGCTAATAAACCGATAAATGAAAGTAAAACTGCTTGAAACGGTTTATAACCAAGTGAAATAAAAATAGGAGCCGCCACCATAAAGCCAATTCCAAAACCACTTACCGATTCAATAAGAGGACAAATTCCAAAACACATTAGGAGCATTTGTAGTAAACGATCATGTGTAACATGTTCCATAAAACGAGCAACCTGGTTAATATATCCCATTTTATTCATAAGGTGAAATAAAAAAATACCGAAAAACAAAACATATCCGACGATAAAACAAATTAAACCACCCTTAATCGTCGCATGAACAACCTCCCCCATTCGCAAGCGAAACATCGGTGATAGTAAAACGATTCCGCTGCATACAACATAAGAAATTAACGAAGCTTTAAGAGATGTTTGCTTGAATACAAATAAACAAATAAAAATCATTACAATCGGAATAAGAGCCAGCAATACCGCCATACAATCATCTCATTTCTTGGAAGATACAATTGTATTTATTATATAATAGAAGAAAGAATTTTCAATTAATTTAAAATCCTTTTTATCAGCAAAAATACAAAAAAGAAGCTGCCTTAATAAGCAGCCTCTCCCTTCTATTTCACTGCAGCAATGAGCTCGCGAATTTCATCTTGCTTTTCATTTTCTAACAGCTCAATCACTTTACTTCCGACCACAACTCCATCACATAATTTAATCATTTCTTCTATTTGCTCCGTTGTTGATATGCCAAATCCTGCAACAACTGGAAGCTGAACATGCGCTTTCACCTTTTCTAAATAAGCTTGCAATTCTTGCTCGAAATCACGCCGTACCCCAGTTACACCAGCTACTGTAACAGCATATACAAACCCTTGTGATTCACTTGTAATCTTTTGAATTCGTTCAATCGAACTCGTTACTGTTACAAGCGGAATAAGAGCAATATGTGCCCCGCGCAATAGCGGTGCAATAATATCTTGTTCTTCATATGGAAGATCCGGAACGATAATCCCATCGACGCCTGCTTCAATGCACCTTCCAATAAAACGTTCTTTCCCGAACGCTAAAATCGGATTGAAATATGTCATTAATACAAATGGAATTTGCACTTCTTGCCTTACTTCCGCAAGTGCTTGGAAGATTCCTTCAAGCGTTGTTCCGTTTTCTAGTGCTCGTTTTCCTGCCCTTTGAATGGTCGGTCCATCTGCAACTGGGTCAGAAAAAGGAATGCCAATTTCAACAATGCTTGCCCCGGCTTTATCTAAAAAACGAATTTGTTCTTGTAAATCGCCATCCCCCCCCATTACGTACGGGATGAATGCTTTTTTCCCATTTTGAAATGCTGCAGTAATTCTTTCTACTCCCATCAGTTACACCTCTTCCATATAACGTTTTATACTTTCAACATCTTTATCTCCGCGCCCAGATAAACAAATGACAAGCCCTTCATCACTTTTCATAGTTGGTGCCAATTTGAGTGCATACGCCACAGCATGTGAGCTCTCTAATGCTGGGATAATCCCTTCTTTTTTCGTTAACAACTGAAAAGCATGCAGCGCTTCTTCATCTGTTATCGAATGATAAGATACACGGCCAATGTCTTTTAATAAGCTATGCTCCGGCCCAACCCCTGGGTAATCCAGCCCTGCTGAAATGGAGTGGGCTTCTTGAATTTGTCCTTCTTCATTTTGCAGAAGATACATCATAGACCCGTGCAAAACACCAACGCTTCCTTTCGTTAATGTTGCCGCATGCTTCTCTGTATGAACCCCTTTACCTGCTGCTTCTACGCCGTAAAGAGCAACTTCTTCATCTTGTACGAATGGATAAAACATTCCCATCGCATTACTGCCGCCGCCAATACAAGCTACAACTGCTTCTGGTAATTTTCCTTCTAACTCCGCATATTGCTTCTTCGTTTCCTTACCAATTACACTTTGAAAATCACGTACGATTTGCGGAAACGGATGCGGTCCAAGGACAGATCCCATAACGTAGTGCGTATCATGTACATGCGCAACCCAGTAGCGAAGCGCCTCATTTACTGCATCTTTTAGCGTCCCACTTCCTGCTGCGACACTTTCAACTTTCGCACCTAGTAATTCCATCCGAAAAACATTTAGTTTTTGGCGTTTTACATCCTCTTCTCCCATGAAAATAACGCACTCTAAACCAAGCAAGGCACATACAGTTGCTGTTGCTACCCCGTGCTGTCCAGCACCAGTTTCAGCCACAACTTTTTTCTTACCCATTCGCACTGCTAGAAGCGCCTGCCCAATTGTGTTGTTAATTTTATGAGCTCCTGTATGATTTAAATCTTCTCGCTTTAAATAAATTTTTGCTCCGCCGCAATACTTCGTAAGATTTTCTGCAAAATACAGAGGTGTTTCTCTCCCGACATATGTTTGTAAATAATGCTCTAACTCTTCTTGAAATGCTTCATCTTGCATTGCTTCTTTATATGCTGCTTCTAACTCTAAAACAGACTGCATTAACGTTTCTGGGACATAACGTCCTCCATAAATACCGTAATGACCTTTTTCATCTGGATATGCATATTTCATCTTTAACACTCCTTCGCTTTCGTTATGAATCTTTTCATTTTCTCGATATCTTTTTTACCATCTGTTTCAACACCACTGCTCACATCAACCATATATGGTTGAACCATTTCAATTGCTTTTGTAATATTTTCAAGATGTAATCCACCAGCTAATATACACTTTTTCCTAATAGCATTTGGCATGTGCTGTAATAACTCCCATGAAAATGTTTTGCCATTCCCACCATGAAATTTCTCTTTTGGACTATCAAATAATATAAAATCAGTTTCATATTCTTGTGCTCGTTCTATATCTTCTCTCGAACTTACACCAACCGCTTTTATAGACGGAATATTCAATCTTTTGATGTGGTGATTTTGTTCGTCCCCATGAAACTGTACATGCGTTAAACCACAATACGTTACAATTTTCTGGATCACTTCGATTGGCTCATTTACGAAAACGCCAACTTTCATCACATTCATCGGAAGCTCTTCAATAATTTGTTTTGCCTGCTCTGGCGTAATTTCCCGCTTACTTTTCGCAAATACAAATCCGATGGCATCAACGCCGTATTCACAGGCGGCTTTTGCTGTTTCGATGTCGGTAATACCGCAAATTTTCACTTTCATATCGTCACCTTCAGCGATTGGAAAAAGTCTCCGACAGACGGTGCTGTCATGAACGCTTCTCCGACAAGAATTCCTTTTGCACCGGCTTGCTTGACACGTATAATATCTTCTTTTGTATGAATGCCGCTCTCACTAATCCAAAGTACGTTTTGTTCATTTAACCGTTTCCCGAGCTTTTCCGTTGTACTTAAATCAACTTCAAATGTTTTCAAGTTTCGATTGTTTACTCCAACGACGTCAGGATTTAGCTCTAATGCCGTTTCTAACTCCTCTTCATTATGAATCTCTACAATTGCTTCTAATCCGAGCTCCTTTACATACTCATACAACTCAAATAATTTTTCTTTTGTTAATGCAGCAACAATAAGTAAAATGAGATTTGCTCCCGCATCATATGCCCGGTCAATTTGGATGCTATCAATAATAAAATCTTTACATAAAAGCGGTATATTCGTATGTGCTCTTACCGTTTCTAAATCATGAAAAGAGCCCTTAAAAAATTGATTATCTGTTAAAACAGAAATTGCTCCAGCACCACTTGTTTCATAGATCTGTGCTTGTTTGGCGACATCAACATGTAAGTTGATATCCCCTTTAGACGGTGAGGCACGTTTTATCTCTGCAATCACTGTAAATTGCTGCAGCGCTTCTACAAGAGAATAGGATGTACGAGTTTCCTTCACTGGTATATACGTTTCATATAACACTGCTACTTCTTTCCTTTTTTGCTCGATAATTTTCGTCAAAATCGTTTCCATTTAGTTCACCCTCTCTAGTTTTTTGTTACTTTCAGCAACTAATAAATTTAATTTTTCTAACGCCTTTCCAGAATCGATACTATGAGCCGCTAAGCGAATGCACTCTTCAATTGTTCCTGCTTTTCCGTTTGCAAAAAGAGCAAGACCCGCATTGAATAACACTGTATCACGGTATACGCTATCTTCTCCGCGCAAGACGTTTAATGTAATATTGGCATTTTCCTTTGCATTTCCGCCTCTAATGGCTTCGTTTTTCACACATGAAAATCCATACTCTTCTGGGGAAATACTTACTTCGATAATCTTGTTATCTTTTAAAAGCGCTGCGTGATTCTCTCCTTGCAAAGATGCTTCATCTAAAAATCCACTCCCATTTACAACAATTGCTTGTTTTCTGCCAAGCTTTTGCAGTACCTTTGCTACGGGAAGTAACATCTCTCGTTTATAAATACCAACGAACTGTGTTTCTAAGTGAATTGGATTTGTAAGTGGTCCAATCAAATTAAAGATTGTTGGAACATTTAATTCTTTTCTTACTTTCATAATGCGGCGCAGTGCTGGATGCATCGCCGGTGCAAATAGAAAGGCAATCCCGACTTTCTCTAACAAATAATCAATTTGCTTTGGCGTACATGCAATATTGACACCGAGTTCCTCTAATAAATCCGCACTTCCCGTTTTACTAGAAACGGCACGGTTGCCATGTTTCGCAACTTTTACACCGGCACCAGCAAGCACGAAGGCTGATGTTGTACTCACATTAAATGTTTGTGCACCATCTCCGCCCGTTCCGCAATTGTCCATCGCACCTACAATATGATTAGAAAATGGCAATGCTTTTTCACGAAGAGCTCGAACAAGACCATATATTTCATCCGCCGTTTCTCCCTTTGCTTTTAACACTGCTAAAAAAGCTGCAATTTCACTTTCTAAAATATCTTCGCTTAATAGCGCAATCCCTGCTTCATACATTTCATGTTCCGTTAAATCCTGCCTCTCTACTAATTTTCGAAGATAACTGTTCATACTCTCTCCACCTCTTTCACATTGGTTAAAAATGCCTGTATTAATTTTCCGCCTTCTTCAGTTGCAATTGATTCCGGATGAAATTGTAATCCGAAAAGCGGATAATAGTGATGACGAACTGCCATTATTTCTCCGTCATCCATCGCTGTAGCTAATACATCAAAACAATTAGGAAGAGTATGCTGCTCTGCTACGAGTGAATGGTAACGCATCGCTGTCAGCGGCTGTTTTACATACGAGAATATCGATGTACCATTATGTTTCACAAGTGACGTTTTCCCATGTTTAATCCGCTCTGCTTGAACAATTTCTCCACCAAAAGCAGTAACAATTGCTTGATGCCCAAGACAAATACCAAGAATTGGAATACTTTTATAAAAATGTTGAATCACTTCAATACAAATCCCTGCATCTTCTGGTCTTCCAGGTCCTGGAGAAAGAATAATTGCTTGCGGCTTCATTTCCTCCAATTCTTGAATCGTCACTTTATCGTTACGTAGTACAACGACGTTCTCTGCGCTGGAACCTAACAATTGATACAAGTTATATGTGAATGAATCATAATTATCAATGATAACAATCATTTCATTACCTCCAAGAGCGCTTTTGCTTTATTTAATGTTTCTTCATATTCGGCTGCAGGATTCGAATCATACACAATACCAGCCCCTGCCTGTACATATGCTTTTTCATCTTTTACAACCATTGTTCGTATAGCAAGTGCCATATCCATATTCCCCGAGAAAGAAATATAGCCAACTGCTCCGGCATACACATTTCGTTTTTCTGTTTCTAATTCATTAATAATTTCCATTGCCCTAATTTTTGGAGCTCCCGATACAGTTCCTGCCGGCAAGCAATACGCTAACGCATCAAAGCAGTTCATATTTTTTCGCAATGTTCCGGAAACTTCAGATACAATATGCATCACATGTGAATATTTCTCGATTTTCATATATTTATCTAATTGAACTGAACCAACCTCACTCACCCGTCCAATATCATTACGTCCTAAATCGACCAGCATCATATGCTCCGCTCGCTCCTTCTCGTTTGCAAGCAACTCTTTCGCTATCTTTTCATCCTCTTCTTTCGTTTTTCCGCGTGGCCTTGTTCCTGCAATTGGATTCGTCATAACCTTTTCATCTCGTACAGAAAGTAAGCTTTCCGGTGAAGAACCGAGTACAACATAATCTTGAAAATCAATATAAAACATATAGGGAGACGGATTCGCGGTGCGAAGCCGGCGATATAACGCAAATGGATTTCCTACAAAATCACTTTGCAAACGCTGCGATAACACAACTTGAAAAATATCCCCTGCCCGAATATGTTCCTTTGCCTGTTCAACCATTTCGTAAAACCTTTCTTCTGTTACAGAAGATGTAAATGTTAAAGAAGCATACAGCTCTTTCACATGTTCCTCTGATTCATGTAACAATTCCTGTTTATATACTTGCAGCTGCTCGTAAACTTCTTCATACGAGTCCATATCATCGCCTTGATACACATATACAAACGATAGCTTTTGTCGTAGATGATCATACACAACAAACATACGATAAAGTAGCACATGCACTTCTGGAATATTTAATGGGTCAGACAACATTTCTCCAATATCTTCATATTGCCGAATGACATCATAACCAATATAACCAACTGCTCCTCCGCAAAACGGAAATGGGCTTTCAACTTTATTTGGTGCAAGTATTCTTTCCAGTTCCTTTAATACGTTTCCGTTTACCTTTTCAGTCACACCATTTATCGTAATCTCTACTTCCTTGCCAATACTTTTAATTTCTCCGTAAGGATTACACCCTAAATAAGAATAACGTCCTTTATCTTGATGAAGCTGCGAGCTTTCGAGTAAAAATTTTTTCTCACCTTTCATACGGCGATATAAAGCAATCGGTGTTAAACTATCGCCTTCTTCCTCTTGAATAACAAGAAAGGTTTTCCCTTGTTGTTTTCGCATCATAAATTGTTCTTTCGTTATCATGACTGTCACCTCTCTATTCAAAATAAAAAAGTCCCCTGCATATGGAAATATGCAGAGGACGATAAATTTACCGCGGTACCACCTCTTGTTGGATGCAAAGCATCCCGCTTTTTCAGGTACAATATTATACCCAATCCTTGTAACGGCGGAACCCGGGTTGCCTACTTATAGTTCAGCATACCTCTCGTAAGCCCATTCCGTACTTGGCACCGCACCGGGCTCTCACCTACCCCCGGCTCTCTGGAACGTCTCCAATGTACGTACTCTTCTTACTCATCGATTTATCATATTCATTTTTTTCTACACAAAAAGGGAGTACTCATCCTATAAAAAGGACGGGTACTCCCGTGGTGCCACCTTAATTCGTTACAAAAGTAACGCACTTTTCCGTATCGAAATACAATACGTGTCTCTTGTAACGATGAGATCTTTTCGCCAAAGCCTACTTTTTTCGTTTCGGTTTGGAAGCTCCGAAGCCCATTCCATATTACTTTCATACTGATTCGCACCAACCATCAGCTCTCTGACATGTCTATAATATGTACTCTTCTTCATCAACGCTTACGTTTTTAAATTTGAACTCATTATATGCTTTTCTTTTTTTAGAAGTCAACACTTTCCGAAAAAAATTTTTTATCTATACGTTAAATATTATATTGACAAAACATCCCGTTTTTATGTAAAAATAATAAATACTCTATAAAAATAGCTATTTACTAATAAAATATTTTATATTAAAAAAATAAAATACCTTCTAAATACGCTTACATTTCTGAAAATTCTTATTTGCGTGTGGATTTTTTCGCATAATCATGTTAGATTATAATTATGCAATACATCAAAAGATACTACTTAGGGAAGGGGACTAACATGAATACACAGATTTTAATTTCAATTTCGA
This sequence comes from Bacillus sp. AFS018417, assembly GCF_002560985.1. Lineage (NCBI taxonomy): Bacteria > Bacillati > Bacillota > Bacilli > Caryophanales > Bacillaceae > Bacillus > Bacillus sp. AFS018417. The sequence goes on along the minus strand of NZ_NTTM01000056.1, from coordinate 9,300 downwards.
TCTATATGATCGGGATGTTAGTAATTGGCTACATTGCCTACAAACGAACATCAAACTTAACAGATTATATGCTTGGCGGGCGTACATTAGGTCCCGCAGTAACAGCACTGAGTGCAGGCGCTGCTGATATGAGCGGATGGCTGTTAATGGGGTTACCCGGTGCTATGTTTGCAACAGGTCTAAGCAGCAGTTGGATTGCGGTCGGCTTAACACTCGGTGCATATGCAAACTGGCTATACGTCGCTCCTCGCTTACGTACCTACTCTGAACTGGCAAACAACTCAATTACAATTCCAGAATTTTTAGAACATCGCTTCCATGATAAATCTCATATGCTACGCCTTGTTTCCGGACTTGTTATTATGATTTTCTTTACATTTTATGTAGCTTCGGGATTAGTATCAGGTGCTGTTCTATTTCGTAATACATTTGGAATGGACTATCATATGGGACTTTTCATTGTTGCCGCTGTTGTTGTAGCTTATACGTTATTTGGCGGGTTCTTAGCTGTAAGTTGGACAGACTTCGTGCAAGGGATTATTATGGTTGTCGCACTCGTTTTAGTTCCAATTGTAACAATTATGCATGTAAATGGTCTTGGACCAGCATTTCAAACAATTCAATCTATTGATCCAAACTTATTAAATATTTTTAAAGGTACTTCTGTACTCGGCATTATTTCCTTATTCGCTTGGGGTCTTGGTTATGTTGGACAACCTCATATTATCGTTCGCTTTATGGCGATTTCATCTGTAAAAGAATTAAAAAGTGCTCGCCGCATCGGCATGAGCTGGATGATTTTCTCTATCGTCGGCGCTATGTTTACTGGACTAATCGGGATTGCTTATTATTCTGATATGGGCTTAAAATTAGCAGATCCAGAAACGATTTTCATTGAACTTGGAAATATTTTATTCCACCCACTTATTACTGGTTTCTTACTAGCTGCTATTTTAGCAGCAATCATGAGTACAATTTCTTCACAGCTTCTTGTTACATCAAGTGCTGTAACAGAAGATATATACCGTACATTTTTCCGCCGCTCTGCAACGGACCGCGAACTTGTTTTTGTAGGACGTATGGCTGTTCTAGCAATTGCTTTAATTGCAAGTGGACTTGCATTTAAACAAAATGACACAATTTTAGCACTTGTTGGTTACGCTTGGGCAGGTTTTGGTTCTTCATTTGGACCAGTTATTTTATTAAGCCTATACTGGAAGCGAATGACAAAATGGGGCGCTCTTGCTGGCATGATTGCCGGGGCAACAACTGTTATTACGTGGACACAATTTCAATTTTTAAAAGATATGTTATATGAAATGATTCCTGGTTTCGCTGCTAGCTTACTTGCTATTATCGTTGTAAGCTTGTTAACAAAGCCAGCAGAAAACGTTCAAAAAGACTTTGAAGAATTTGAAAAAATAGCTTCTTAATCTCAGAAAAAACAATCCCCGCTTCTATTATATAGAAGCAGGGATTATTTTTTCTCGCTTACATACTGAATTTTCTGTAAATTAACAAATTCTTTATATTATCTTAAATTAATCCTAACATTTTTTATGTATAGTATAACCAAAGACATTATACAGAAGGGAGACCGCTCACATGCTATCATCATTTCGCCTACAAAAACACTTTACAACTTCTTCATATGCTAAAACACAAACAGATACACCTCATATTAAACTTGTTCCTTCTGTTGTGCCGGTCATCGGCGTACAACTACACAAAGCTAAATTAAAGCTAAAAGCTGGACAACGTGCAGAACTTACAGCAGCTGTCCTTCCTTCTCTAGCAAGTAACCAAGAGCTAATTTGGACGAGCAATAGTCCTGATATTGTAGAAATTAACGCTACAAAGCATAAAGCAATCGTAACAGGAAAACAAGCTGGACGAGCTGTTATTATTGTCACAACTGCAGAAGGAAAATTCCGTGACCTATGTATCGTCCACGTCCAACCGTATATAACAAAACCAAAATAAAGTGAAACTTCCAATAGCGGGAGTTTCACTTCTGTTCAATGCACGATAATAACTACGTCTTTTGCGTATATACTGCACCTTCTACTTGCTCTTTATATACGCTTTTTTGCTGTTGCAGTAAAAATATAGATACACCGCATAATACAAGCAGACTTCCTGCCACTTGCATTACATTTAATTTTTCACCTAGTAAAAAGAAAGCAAGAATTGTTGCACCAACAGGCTCCCCTAAAATACTCATAGATATTGTCGTCGCATTCACATAATTTAATAGCCAGTTATGAATCATTTGAGATACAGTTGGTACAGTTGCAAGTAAGAAAAATACAGTCCAGTCCCATGATGAATAACCTGTAAATGGAATTTGTAGCATCATGTTATAGGCACTTAAAAATAAAGCTGCAAATGTAAAGACAGTAAAACTATATATCCAGTGGGACACTTTTTTCACTGTTGTTTGCCCAATAAATAAATATCCAACTACTGCAATCACACTTAAAAATGATAGTATATCACCTAAGATTGCTTCCCTACTCAGTCCTAAGTCTCCCCATCCAATACACCCTACACCAATAATTGCAATTCCCATTGTCGCAAGTGCAGCGAGTGTTGTTCTTTCTTTAAATAAGAAAAAACCTCCCACAAGAGATACGAGCGGCTGCAGTGCTAAAATGATCGTAGAACTTGCAACTGTTGTAAATTTTAACGATGCAAACCATAGAAGAAAATGTAATGCTAAAAAGAAACCAGATCCAATTAAAAATCCCCAGTCCTTTTTCTGAATTCTCGTAAATTCCTCTCTTCTCTTCCAAACAATAGGAAACATAATAAGCACAACAATCCATAAACGATACATACTTAAAACAGAAGATGGTGCTGTAGACATTTTTACAAAAATAGCCGCAAATGAAATCGTAATAATCGAAATCGCTAACGGCAGTGCAATTGATTTTGGTTGCTTCATATGTCATCTCCTTATCTATCCAAAATTCTCACTTCATTATAGCCCTTTCTTCTATTACTGAATACTAATTTTTTAGATTCTTCTCATTCTTATGCTAAAATAAAATTGTATTAACTTTTGACTTAGGGGAGATTACACAATGACACAAACAATAGGGAAAATTGAAGAACTTACATTTTACAGTAAATCATTGCAAGAAGAAATTTCGCTTCTCGTTTATTTACCAGCAAACTTCACGCCGCTTCATAAGCACACCATTGTAATTGCACAAGATGGAAGAGATTATTTTCAGCTAGGTAAAGCACATCGCGTGATAGAATCACTTCGTGAAACAGAAGAAATTGATCGAACTATTATTGTTGGTATCCCATATAAAGATGTACACGACCGAAAAGAAAAATATCATCCAAACGGATCACAAAATGACATGTACATTCGCTTTTTAGCTCACGAACTTGTTCCATATTTAGATGAGAAGTATCCAACGTATCAAATGGGGAAAGGCCGCGTTTTAATTGGAGATTCTTTAGGCGGTACAGTTTCATTTATGACAGCTCTTATGTATCCGCATACATTCGGTAAAGTGATTATGCAATCACCATTCGTTAATGAATCTGTGTTAGAACGTGCCAAAACATTTACGGAGCCACAAACGTTAGATTTATACCATATTATCGGTACAGAAGAAACAAATGTAAAAACAACAGATGGCAATATTTCTGATTTTGTAGCACCAAACCGAGAATTGCATAATCTTCTCATAGAAAAGGGATTTACAACCTATTACGAAGAGTTCAATGGTAATCATACATGGAAATATTGGCAAAAAAACTTGCCACATGCATTTTCTCATATGCTATCAATGAAATAATACACAGTATTTTTCAGAATCATCTGATATAATAAAGGAGAGTTTTTTCATAAAAACATTTTACGTTCAGACAAGGGGAGGAATTTAGAGATGAAACTAGGTATTGTAATTTTTCCATCAAAAATGATTCAAGATAAAGCAAATGGTCTGCGTAAGCGTTACGATCCACATTATGCATTAGTTCCACCGCATATTACATTAAAGGCACCTTTTGAAGTAGCCGATGAACAGCTAGGCGCTATTGTAACAGAGCTGCATACAATTGCAAGCAAAGCAAACACGTTTACACTACATGTTGGAAAAGTGAGCTCGTTTGCACCTGTAAATAATGTCATTTACTTTAAAGTGGAAAAAACACCAGAATTAACATTTCTAAATGAAGAAATGCATAGCGGAATATTCACACAAGATCGCGAATATGCTTTTGTGCCACACCTTACAATTGGACAACAATTATCAGATGCTGAACATGCTGATGTTTTAGGTCGCCTAAAAATGAAAGATTTCTATTATGAACAACCAATTGACCGTTTCCATTTAGTATATCAATTAGAAAATGATACATGGACAGTATATGAAACGTTCCATTTAGGAAAGGAGCAGTAATAAGTTGCAAGCAAAATTCGTACAAAATGAAGAAGAGCTAAAAGATGCATTCTCTGTTCGGAAACAAGTATTTGTGGACGAGCAAAATGTTTCGTCTGAAGAAGAATACGATGAATATGAACATGTCGCAAAACATGTTGTTTTATACGACGAAGATGTTCCAGTTGGTGCTGGTCGTTTTCGTATCGTTGACGGCATAGGAAAAATGGAACGTGTTTGTGTCCTATCCTCTCATCGTCAAAGAGGTGCTGGAAAAATCATTATGAATGCGTTAGAAGCTCTTGCGAAAGAAGAAGCTCTTCCAAAACTAAAACTTCATGCTCAAACACATGCTGAGCCGTTTTATAATAAGCTTGGATATGAAACAATTTCTGATGTGTTTATGGAAGCTGACATTCCGCATGTTGTGATGATAAAAAAACTATAAAAGAAGCGCTTGCTTAGCGCTTCTTTTTATAATTTCTACAATCATCTTGCGTTTTACGCACGCTCTCATCACATATGACTTTTCAACATATAAGTCGCTGCTATGAAGAAAACAAGTGACCTACACTTGTTTTACCGTTGCACGGGGCAGAAAAAGAGGCTGACCACTTCTATGCATGGCCAGATCCTCTCGCTTCCCTAACAAAAAAAGGTCTTTTATTTCGTTTTTTCAACATGTAAGTCACGGCTACGCCAAACAAAAAGTAACCTGCACTCGTTTTCTCTCTTTGTTTTACCACCGCACGGGGCAGGAAAAGGTCCTGACCGCTTCTATGCACGGCCAGATCCTCTCACCCATCTAAAAAGAAAGGGGTTTTTATGTCGTTTTTTCAATTTGTATTTATATACTCCAAATTCAACCACATAACTGTCTCACTTTTTTACATTGCCATTTCCTCTATCTTCCGATAAAGTTATAAGTTGATGCTACTTATTGAAGGTGAAATTATGACTAAGGAAAATTTTTCGCAAAAATCATTAACACATTCGAATATACCTCGCGCAACTTATCATATTCCGAAAACATCTACCGATTTAATTGATCGAAACGATGCGGATGTTACCTATTTTCGTGCTCTTGAACAACAAGGAATACATTTAAATGAAAAACAATTAGAAGCTGTTCGTCAGACAGAAGGACCCGTTCTCACATTAGCTGGTGCTGGCAGCGGAAAAACGTCTGTCTTGACAACACGCGTTGGCTATTTAGTCAACGTAAAAGGCATTCACCCGCGTAACATTTTATTGCTTACGTTTACCCAAAAAGCTGCAGAAGAAATCCGAAGCCGCGTAGCAACATTACCTGGTATGACACCCGCAGCGAGCCAATATCTTGTTGCCGGAACGTTCCACTCTGTTTTCTTAAAATTACTTCGCAGCCAAGGATACAACCAACAAATTTTAGCAAATGAAAAGCATAAACAAATTATCGTAAAGAAAATTTTAAAAGAACTTCGTTTAAAAGATGACTATGATGCAGAAAGTATGCTAGCAATGATTTCACTTGAAAAAAATAAATTAAATAGACCGAAAGATGTACAAGCAAAAACACCTGTTGAACGTGAATTTCAAGAAGTATATCAACGCTATGAAGACGTAAAGCAAAGTCATCGCTATCTAGACTTTGATGATATTTTACTTGAAACGTTTTATTTACTAGAAAACAATGCCGCATTATTAACACAACTGCAAGGTCGCTTTCAATATATTGAAGTGGATGAATTTCAAGATACATCGTACGCCCAGTATGAAATTGTGAAACTATTAGCAGCACCGCAAAACAACTTATTTATCGCAGGAGACGATGATCAAGCGATCTACGGCTGGCGCGGAGCTAGTCATCAAATTATCCTTTCTTTCCCAAAGGAATTTGATGATACAACCATTATTACTTTAAATACAAACTATCGCTCCAATCCATACATAGTAGGACTTGGTAATGAAGTCATTAAGCTGAATCAAGAACGATTTAACAAAGAATTGTACACCGTTCACGAAGAAGGAATACAGCCATTTTATTCAAGGCCAGCAACAACATTAGATGAAGCGAATCAAATTTTACAACTTATTCAAGATAAAGTAGCAAGTGGTGAACGAAACTATTCAGACTTTTGCTTACTGTACCGGACTCATTCTGTAAGCCGCTCCTTGCTCGATCAGCTTACGATTCATAAAATTCCGTTTGTCAAATACGGGGCAAGCCAATCGTTTTATGAACACTCGCTCATAAAACCTGTATTAGATCAATTGCGGCTAGCCTTTGAACCTTTTCGTTTAGAATCACTCGCAAGCATTTTACCAACAATGTATATAGGCCGTGATGAATGTATATCATTTATTGAACGAGAACAATGGAAATACGGTGAAGGTCGCTTCCCTTCCCTTTTACATTTTCTTTTACTTAATCCGAACTTAAAACCGTTCCAAGTGAAGAAAGTTAATGATCGTATTGATTTCTTGAAATTTATTAAAGAGCTTGAACCGAAAAAAGCATTAAAAGAAATCATTAAAGGAAAAGGGCAATACTTAGACTATCTGCAAAGCAATGACCGCTCTTCCTTTACAATGCAAAAAGAAATACAAGAAGAAATGCTTGAAGAACTCATTGAATCTGCAAATCGCTTTTCGGATATTCCAGCGTACTTAGAATTTATAAACACAGCTATTCAAAATCAAAAAGAAATGGAAACATTAAAAACACGAGCACAGCAAGATGCTGTATCGCTTATGTCTATTCATAACGCCAAAGGTCTTGAATTTCCATGTGTTTTCTTACTCGGTGCAAGCGATGGGATATTACCACATTCTTCATCCTTAAAAGACGCAAACGATCGCGTCACTGATACTTCGGAAGCATTAGAGGAAGAACGACGCTTAGCATACGTTGCTATTACGCGCGCAAAAGAAGAATTGTACATTTCTTCTCCGCAATTTTTTAGAGGGAAGAAACTTGATGTTTCTAGATTTTTATTTTTGACAAGGGATGATCTACAAAAAACAAAATAACAAATGAAATGATTTCATCCCGCGAATAGCGGGATGAAACTTTCTGAAATACAATCATCCTGCAAAACAAAAAATACCTTGGTTTTCCTTACAAAGAGGATAAAACAAGGTATTTTTTATTTTATTTTTCATAAAATGAACCTTCTATCAGTGGGAATTTTTTCATCCCCTAAACCTCTTTTGATTGTTACTGATTTTTCTTTTTATTTCCGCTGCAGTTACAACCTTGTTTCTTTATATATCCTAGTTGTTCTAGTTGTTGCTGCTGATTCAGCTGCCCTTGTTGCTGTTGCTGCATTTTGTACCAATATTGAAGATTATTGTATGGATTAGGTTGCTGATAATTCGCCATGGCAAACATCTCCTCTATTTTTTAACGCTCTCTTTAGTATATGAACAACCCTTCTGTTTCGTTCCTTCATTTCTCAATTCCCCATCATTCGACTCACAATCGTCTCAATAATCGCTGCAACCCCAGCAACTGCTAATAACAAAATAATTGGCTCTGCTACTTTAGGAATCCATTCATAACACAAAAGCAATAGAGCGCTCGCCCATATTCCTGTACACCAATAGCAACTTAACAATTCACCAAAAAATTTACGTAAGCCCGTTTCTCTTATTTTCATATACGTTGAAACCGTACCATCCTCCTCTGTAATCTGTATTTCTTCAATAAAAGGCGCACGTATAAAAGACGTAATCTTATCATAGACCAAAAGGTGTGTTAACCGAAATACTGCAAATGAGAAAATAAAAAACATAAGCCAACTTTCAAAAAGCAAGTTCCTCATCCCCTTTTCTTTTCATCTAAATACAGGCTTATCCTTTGAAAAAAACAACTTTAGAGCAGTAACAGATTTACCCCGCATTCAATATTCTAGTAGTGTAATCAAAACTTATGATAAGGAGTGAAAAGAATGGGTAACAATGATGACAAAAAGGTTATAAACATCAATTGCGTATGTGATGTTGTAAACTTCATCAATGAATTACAAGATTGCGCAACAAGCACATGCCCGACAGGATGCGATGTTCCATTCCTTGGTGCACATCAAGGCTCTAGACTCGCAAATACTCGCCCATTTGTCTTATTTAATAGCGGAGGAGAACCATTCAAAGTATTTGTTGGTTCTGGTAGCATTAAAAAATGCTATTCGTACATTTACCGTGTAGAAAGTGTAGACGACTGCACTGCAGTATTACGTGCATTAGAAGTACACAGTCAAGATCAAAAAGATTGTGAAGAGCCAGTTTGTGCCTTCTTAAACAATCCCAACGCTACACTACAGGCAACAAATTCTGTTGTAACTGTTGATTTAAATTGTTTCTGTGCAATTCAATGCCTACGTGACGCACACGTTTCAGGCGTATAATATGTAAACCCAAAAACTATTGAGGTGGTAGGATTCCTACCACCTTTCGCACATTATAGCCCCATCATGCGAATGGATACGACATCTTCTATATTTAGGATGAAATTCCCAATTCGGTTCGATACTACCATTTGCAGCACCCCATTTTCATAAGAAGCAATAACCCCTACATAAGAAGCTTTCTCTGTTTTCACCATACATTTCACACTTGGTATATAATGTGGTCGATTTAATAAGAAATAAATTTTCTCTTCATTATTCATATCTTTAAACGATTTATTCTGCCACGTACTACTTGAAGATTCTACAAATTGTTCATCATTTTGTTTTGATTGATTCTCTTCCGCTACATTCGCGTACGTGTTATGTTGATCAACAACATCTATCTCAGGTTCATCCGTTTGCATGTTTTGTGGATCAACGACATCTATCTCCAGTTCATCCGTTTGCATGTTTTGTGGATCAACGACATCTATCTCCGGTTCATCTGTTTGCATGTGTTGTGGATC
>NZ_NTTM01000055.1:0-28352 GCF_002560985.1 Bacillus sp. AFS018417 | reverse complement strand
CAAGCGGAAGTAGCCCGGCACCAATTGAATCATCAAGACCAGTAGTAAGTGAAGGGAATTCAACACCAGTTGAAATGGTTACTGTAACACATGGTAGCCCTAGAGGTACCTATGAAGTTGATCAAGAAGTGGCAGCAAGTACAAGTAATATACCAATGCCAGCTAATCGTGAGACACGCACGTTAGGACAATATGCAACCGATAAAATAAAGGGAAGCGTAACATCTACAAAAACATCGATAAAACAGACAGTTACAGAAGTGAAAGAAAAAATCACTAATTCCCATACGGTCAAGAATACAAAACGTTTTTACCAAATGGGTGAAAATACAGGCAAGAATTGGAGAGATATTGTAAGTGAAAATAAAAATAACAAAAAAGAAAAATAAGCGTAAAATTACGCTTATTTTTTATGCTTGAAAGGGAGGGCATACACATGAGAAGTTATCGAATTCCGAAGGAAATTAGCACGGAATTACGTATCAATAAAGTGCTATATCTATTAGATTTCTCTTTAATAATCGCAGTATTGGTTGTGACTATGATTCTTAGAAATTTCGTACATGATTCTTTACAAATTCCCTTTTGTATTTTTATGGGGAGCGTTGCAATTATCATGATTTGGAGACCTAGTACCAATCCTCAAAAACGAATGTACGAAGTACTTATTATCACAATCATGAGAAGAAAAGGTGCATATTGTGCAATTGATAAAGATCAATAAGGGAGGAGTCATACATGGCATTATTTAACGAAGAAGAGCTGGAACAACGGATACCAGAACAAAAGACAGTGGAAAAAGAAAAGCCAAAACACGAAAAAAAGGTATTTCGTTTCAATGAGAAAGAAATAGAACAAGCTCCACCTAAACAGAAAGAGATTGTCAAAGTGGTAGAAGAAATGCCAAAGTCAAAAATCAAAAAAAAGAAAGAAGAAAAGAAAAAGGTTTCACCAGAAAAGCCAATTTTGAAAAAGAAGAATCCTAAATTCTTAAACTTCTTGGCTAGAAAAAAGAAAGATACGCCACCTAAAGTCAAAAAAAGTATTACAGAAATTATGGAGATTATAGATATGACTGAGGATGGTTTTTTTGAATTGAAAAATGGAGAGTTCTTGGAAATCTTACAAGTTGAAGGTGACGATATGTACTCAAAAAATAATGAAGAGCAAGCATTCGTCATATTTTCACACGCCTATTTTTATCAGGCTTATAAACATGCGATTAAATTAATCTTCTTAAATTTCCCCTGTCAAACAACAGAACAACAAGAATATTTAGATAAGAAAATCAAGGAGTGCAACAATCCCATATATGAAAGGATCTTAGTTCAAAAATTAAAAGAACTAAAATTTTTAGAATGGGGGAGAACGAATCGTGAATCCTTCTTGTTTATTTATGGAGATAGTGAATTAATCGTGAAAGAGCGTGTTGATGCAGCCAAACGATATATCAAGCGTTCTACTGAACTATTAGATGTAGATGAAGAGAAAAAGTTAGAACTTCTTTTCAAATTGTTTAATCAAAACTCTAAATTAGGTTCAAAAAATATATGAAAGTGAGGAGGATATAACGTGTTTGCATTCAAAAAGAAACAGAAAAAATCAAAAGAAGAAAAGCGAAAAGAACTGAAAATGAAAAAAGGTTACAACCCTTATTTGTTAGCTAGAATCCAGCCGCAAGGGGGCGTGGATTTTAAAGAAAGTTTTGTTCGAACCGGTGATGGATATTCAACATGTATACACATATATGATTATCCAACTGAAGTAAATGATTTCTGGTTAGAGCAAATTATGAACATGCCAAACGTCATTACAACATTGGACGTGATGAGTGATAACCGAACAGAAGTCGTTGAATCTATCAATAAATCCATGAGTGAACAAAGTGTACGGCATGATACCGCGAAAGATAATATAGATCGTATCGATGCGAAAAATGAATTTTTGGAATTAGAGGCTCTATACACAGATATAAAACAAGGCGAAGTGATGAAACGAATTCACACACGTATTTATGTATCTTCGAAAACAATAGATGAGTTAGAAAAACAAGTAAAAGAAATTATTGAAACATTAGAATCCTACAACTTTAGAGGAGCAATCTTTTTAAATGAACAAGAATACGAGTGGGATGCATTAGTAACGAGTTTTGATGTACAAAAGAATTACGTAAACCGAAGAAAAGGAAAAGAAATTCCAGCTTTAAGTTTAGCTGGTGGCTGTCCATTTCATTTTTCTTATTTGCACGATCCATACGGCACATATTACGGAACAACAAGAACAAAAGGAAACGTCATTTTTGATATTTTTCATAAGGACCAACAAAGAAAAAGCTACAATGGGGTAATGATTGGGAAACCTGGGGCTGGGAAATCAACGTTACTGAAAAAGAAAGCAGTTGATAATGCAAGCAAAGGACATTTTATTCGGATTTTTGATGTTGTGGAAGAGTTTAAAGATACAGTAGATGAATTAGGTGGGAAAACAATTGCTTTAGATGGCTCGCAAGGACAAATTAATCCTCTTCAGGTATATAAAACAGCTGAAAGTGAAGAGGTTAGTTTCATTCAGCATTTATCAAAACTTACAACCTTTTATCGTTTTATTGCGCCAGAAGCGAAGGATGATGAGATTAAAGAATATGAAAACTTACTTCGGAAATTATATATTCGTATGAAGTTATGGGATGAAAAAAAGGGAGCTCAAAATGAAATTACAACGAAAAAACCGAAAGAGTATCCGATATTTACAAATTATTTAACATTTGTTCGTGATGAACTGTATGAAGACTTTGAAACAAAAAAACATCATGCGAATTTAGGTGAGAGTAGAAAAAATCGTTTAGAACTCATTGAGTTAAATATTGTTAACTTAGTAGAAGCATATGCACAGTTATTTGATGGTCATTCTACAATTGAAGATTTCAAAAAAGAACAAGTTGTATCTTTTTCCTTACGGAATATTTCAAGCTTTAAACCGGAAGTGTTTCAAGCACAAATTTTCAATGTATTAAATTTACTTTGGGATGAAATGATTTCAAATGGTGCACCGCAATTAAAAGCATTTAACAAGAAGCAACTTAATTTTGAAGATGTTGTACGGTATTTTATCATAATTGATGAAGCGCATCATGTGATAAATACGAAGAAGGAAAGCCAACATGCATTGCGATTCTTAATTAAATTTAGCCGGGAAGATCGGAAATATTTTGCAGGTCTTTTATATGCAAGTCATAGTATTCGAGATTTTGTACCGGATGGATCATCACAAGAAATGGTGGATGAAATTAAGGTGTTATTTGAACTCACACAATACAAATTCATTATGCAACAAGATAATAACAGCTTAGATATGTTAAAAAAGGTATTCGCTGGACAATTAAGTGAAAGTGAAATTGCAGCGATCCCACATTTACCAACTGGTGATGTCATTCTAAGTATTGGAGCTGTAAAAAATATTCACTTCCATGTTGAAGTAACAGATGAAGAATTAATGTTATTTGGTGGAGGTGCTTAATACGATGCATCTCGTTTTAAAGTTAATACCGAAGAAATGGCTCATCACTTTAGGGTTAATCGTGATGGGTCTTTTTTCTTTTCTTTTACTTGGAGTAATCAGTATTTTTATTGCAGCTATCGGAAGTGATACCGGAACAGACAATGGTGATATTACGTATACAGGTGAAGGGCAAGTAATGAATGTATCACCTGAAGTTTTGAAGTGGGAACCGACAGTTCGGAAATATGCGAAAGAGTTTGGAGTAGAACCATTTGTTGCTTTGATGCTTGCTCAAATGATGCAAGAAAGTGGAGGGCGTGGCGGTGACCCAATGCAAGCATCTGAGGGGTCATATAACACAAAATATTGCAAATCACCGAACTGTATAACAGATCCAGATTACAGCATCTGGGCTGGTGTGCAAGAGTTTAAACATGCGATAGAACGAGCTGGTGTAACGAGCCCAGGAGACATGGATCGTATCAAGACATCGCTTCAGGCGTACAATTTTGGCCCAGGATTTTTTGATTTCGTGGCAGCAAACGGTGGTAAATATACAAAAGAATTAGCAATCAAATTTTCACAACAACAATATCAAAAATATAAACATACAGGCATGTATCATTGCCTGAGACCAGAGGCGGTTCCATACCAGGCTTGTTATGGCGATATATTGTACGTTGATGCAGTTTTGAAATATTATACACCGGGTTCAGTCGTTTCAGGTGGAGGCAATAGTGGTTCAAAAGTTGCCGATGTTGGGCGTGTTTGGATTGGGCGTTCCACTTATGTTTTTGGGGGAGGACGTACCAAATCAGATATAGAAAGAGGGATTTTTGATTGTAGTAGTTTTGTCCGGTGGGCGTTTGAACAAGTGGGAATGAACGTTGGAGATCTTGGAGGTACAAGTACAGAGACTCTTAATAAAATTGGTACAAAAGTTTCTGCAAATGATATGAAACCAGGCGATGTTATTTTCTTTGATACGTATAAAGGTGACGGTCACGTTGGAATTGTAATTGATAAAAATACCTTTATAGGCTGTCAAACAAACAAAGGTGTTTCCATTGAAGATTTAAATAATCCGTACTGGAAAAAGGTCTTTTCTGGACATGTAAGAAGGTTCTAAAAATCGAAAGAATAGGAGACTTTTAGTATGAAAGATAAACGAAAAGCTTTGTTCATAGCGCTTGCGATTGTAATCGTAGGCGTTACTATTTTGAACGTCTATTTGAGTACAAAATCAATGAGCGATGGAAAAGAAAAACAGTTAAAACTTTCAAATGAATTGTTAACAAATCAGAATGAAGATTTGAAAAAACGGCTCGATAAGGTGCTTCCTTCGGCACAAGAACAACAAAGAAGAGAGTATTTATCGACAGTCGAAACGTTCATACAGTTATCCTTTTATCGAGAAAAAGAGGGATATAACGAAAGGAAAGAACAAGCAAGAAACATTATGAGTGAAGAGCTTTTACAACAATTTTATCCGACAGATAAATACGAACTTGGAGATACGTATAAAACGAAACCAACTGAAATGAAATTCTATTTACAAGAAAATGATCCAGATAAAGAAGAAGTCCAGGTGTTAGCAGAATTTATAAATGTTACGACTGATCCATCACAAAACCGGGAAGAAAAAATAAATAATGTATTACGAGTAACGGCAAAAAAAGAAAAAGATAAATGGCAAGTCACAAATGTAGAAGAACTCAATATGAAAGTTTTATAACGAAAAAAGGTGAGGTGAGAATGTGTTAGGTGCTATCGGTAAAAAGAACGAAAGAATGAACTTGAGACGAAATAAATCATGGATATATGGAGCAATTATTAGCTTTTTATTACTCGGTTTTTTCACTTTCCTAACATCTAAAATCTACATGCCGAACAATGAAAAGCTATTTCATACAGAAACAAATAAAGTCGTAAAGTTGTCTGGTACAGGTAAGTTAATAGTGGAAAAAAGAGAGTACAATCCACATAAAAATTTCATCGAAATTCGATTTCGGTTAGAAGGATATGAAGAAACAGACTTTATATTTAAAGCACAAGAAAAAACAAATCCAGGTGCTCAATTACCTGTCAAAGTATTGTATGAAGAAAATGGGAATTATGTGGTGGAAGTACAAAAATTATCTCCTAATTGGGGAGCTTTAGCGTTAGATATTTACAACAAAAACAGCGAACAAGAACAAATGGATATTAGGAAATTCACACAAGAACCTTATGAATATGAAGAAGAAACGACGAGCAAACAAAATCCAAATAAGCTCATCCAAACTGTTTTTACTGACCAAAGAAAAACAAAAGCAAATGATGAATTGTTGGCAAATGATAAGAAGTCATATGAACTAGATTTCATCGAAAGAGATAAGAAAGATTGGAATACAAAGATTGAAAACTATGGAAAAGCAATCAAGATGGAGGAAGAAAGTGTGAAACAAACTGAACAAAAAATAAGAGATCTGAAGGAGGAAATGAAGTACCAAACGGAAGCCGAAATGATGGAAACACAATCAAAAATTTCAGTTTTAGAATCTAGAATTAAAACGTCTGATAAGAACATAGAACTGTTTAAAGTGGAACAAAAAAGCGCACGAGATAAGATTAAAAAGTTAGAGAAAAAGGCACAAGAAATTTCAAAAACTGAACAAAGGTAAGGAGACACGATGGAGACATTAAGGAAAAATAAGGGGACATCATAGGGACATGGGATAAAAATATAGGGACATGATGGAGACATGAAAGAAAAATAAGGGAACACAATGGGGACATTTTACTTCTTTACTTGTTCCCATCGTTTTGCTAGGCTCCGCCTAGCTTCACACCTTAGGTGGGAACAAAAACCCCTTATGCTCTTCTCACTATTTTTAGTGCTCTACCCAGAATTTCAGAAAGGAGAGGGAAATGTGGAAATAAGAATTAGAGAAGTAGATCCAGTTGCCGTAAATAAAATTGATGAAATGGCAAAAAGAAAAGGGATATCAAGGCAGAAATTTTTGAAAGGTCAAATTGAAATGATCGCATTTTTTCAGGAACAAAACAAAAGAGAGATGGAGTTAGAAAATCTAATCGAAAAAAACATCCATATGATGAATATGTGTACCAGTGAAATGCAAAAAATGAATCAGTTTATAGAAATGATGATGCGTGATGGCAATGAGTAATGCGATAGCTGTTCAATCTTCTGTTACGCCTGGTGTCATTTTGAAAACGAAATTTGTTTTGCCGAATGCGGATACATTTCAAGATTATATCGAGTATGTAGACCGAGAAGAAGCAAAAAGTGAAGTAAAGCTAAATGAAAAAATGTTTTCACTGTACCAGGACTATATGGGAAACCCAGAAAAGACTTCAGCTCTCTTTACAGAACACGCTAATCGTTTAACAGAAAGTGAAAAAAAGGCTGTAAAGGAAATGTTTAAAACCGCTCATGAGAATGGCAGTATCATGTGGCAGGATGTCATTTCTTTTCATAATCCTTGGCTCGAAGAACAAGGGATTTATGATGCAAAGACGAAAACAGTTGATGAGAAAAAACTAATGGATGTGACACGACTTGCGATGAAGGAAATGCAAAAGCGAGAGGGCTTAGAAAAAAGCTCTACCTGGTCGGCAGCTATTCATTACAATACGGATAACATCCATATCCATGTGGCAACAGTTGAGCCGTATCCGACAAGAGAACGTGGTAAAAGAAAACCAAAAACACTTAATGCGATGAGAGGAAAAGTAGTAAATAACATTCTAGATCGGAAGCATGAGCAAAAACAAATTAATGATCTCATTCGAAACAACATGGTAGGAAGTAAAAAAGAAGATTCTACATTTACCTGGCGTAACAATAACTTGAAACCATTGTTTCTTCAAATCTATAAACAGTTACCAGCTGATAAAAGGCAGTGGCAATATAGCTACAATACAATCCAGCCATTAAAGCCTGAAATTGATGAATTAAGTAGAAGGTACATTCAGCAGCATCATAAGAAAGATTACGAACAATTTATGAAAAGTTTGGATAAGGAAGTCAAGGTTTTTAAAGAAGCATATGGAGAAGGGAAATACGATAAGAAGCTGTATGAAAATTATAAGAAAAACAAAGTAAATGATCTCTATAAAAGAATGGGGAATGCTTTTTTACAAGAAATGAAGGCATACGATAAAGAGCAAAAAAGAATTCATTACATGAAAAAATCAAAGCCGTATCAAAAATTTCAACAGAACATATCGATTCAGTATTCTATGAAAAAAGTAGAACGTGCTTTTAAAAGCGAATATGAAAGTTGGAAAAACCAAAAACACTATGAACGCATGCAAAAAGAAATTGAATATGAAAATGAAAGAGGTTAAAACATGGAAAAAGCGAAAATAAGAATGAAATTATCGCTTGATGAAAATGTCCATCGTTACATTCAGGAGTATATGGATGAGAATTATATTAAACGCCCTGGTGATGCAATCTCTAAAATTTGCAAAGAGCATCAAGCGGCCAAAAATACTGAATGGTCGCTGAATTATATTACGGAAGTGGTATCAAAAAATTTACATGATGTTTTAAAAAATGAACTTACGAAGATCCGTCTTGGCTCCAATAATGCAGATAGAAATACACAAATTTTAATTGAATTAATGAATGGATTACTCTTTCATCAAGGTGTACAAAATATTATTTCAACAGAAGTGGAAGAGATGGAAGGCGTAAAAACAGCGAAGCAAGTAGTGGGAAACCGAATCAGTCATTCGAGACAAAAACGAATCGATCATGAGGCATCTAAGAACAGTGTAACTTAAATTACATTGTTCTTTTTTATAAAAAATAGAGGAGGTTTATTAGATGTTATTTTTTAATGAAGATATGGTATTAGGGATTATAAAATCGATTGGAGAAGGTGAAATCGTATTACTGGTAAAAGATGAGGAGTTAACAATTCAGCTAACAGAAGAACAAGAAGATGAACTCACGTTGCATGTGATGAATCAAGAGAATATGTTGCTTCCCATCAATGTAAAAACGCAGGAACTATTTTTTGATACAAGTAAAAAGTGGAATGAAGAAGAGATGGAAGAATTACAGAAAGCAAGTGAAAAAGTAGGGGAAAGTCATGAGTAAAAATTATAAAAAAATATATCAAACTAAATTACCTGAAGAAAAGAAAGAAGCTATTCAAGCATTAACAAAAAAGATGAAAAAAAGTGTAGAAGGGTACTTTCGTTCACCAGAAGATATGAAAGAATATCTTTCGTTTATGGCAAATTTTCATCAGTATTCCATTTCGAATATCTCACTCATTCAAACGCAATTCCAAGGAGCCGCAGCTGTCGGCTCCTTTAATTTTTGGAAAAAAAAAGGCTTCTCCGTTCAAAAGGGTGAGAAGGGAATTCAGATCCTCGTTCCTAATCGAACGGTACCTAAGTTTAAGGATCAAGAAGGGAAATGGAAGTCAGTTAATAAGGCAAGTGAGGAAGAGAAAAAGAAGGTTGAAAGGGGCCAAACTGAAGTTCAAGCAGGACGTCTTTATTTTTCAGTCGGAAATGTATTTGATATTTCGCAAACGAATGCTTCAGCAAAAGATTTACCAAGTATTTTTCCGAATCGATGGCTGGAAGGAAGCATAGAGGATTACAAATTATTGTACAAAGGCATGGAAGCCATTGCGGAAAAAAACGGTGTAAAAATCATTGAACCAAAAGAAGAATTGGGCGTTGCGAAGGGTGTGAGTTATACATTAACAAAAGAGGTTGCACTCAATCCTCGAAATTCAGAATTGCAAAATGTAAAAACCCTTCTTCATGAGTTAGCACATGCAAAGCTTCATACAAAAGAGACACATATGAATTACACCGCACCAGAAAAAGAGTTTCAAGCTGAAATGACAGCCTATACAGTCGCTTCTTATTTTGGAATTGATACAAGCGAATATTCATTAGGCTACTTAGCAAATTGGACACAAGGAAGAGAACTAAAAGATAAAACACAGCTATTGAAAGAAGTACATGATACTTCAATGGAATTTATCGAAACAATTGAAACCCATTTAAATAAAGAGAATGAAAAATCACATGAAAAAGAGGTGGAAGGTTTGGCAAAATCAGTGGATGAAAAGAACATTCTGTTGGTGGAATTTACAGGATTAAGTAATACAACGCAAGAGCTTGTTTCTGTTTCAGAATTAAAAGAAAGAGCATCCAGAGACACAGCATTTAGACCAATAGAGAATGCAGAACAATTGCATGGTAAGGAATTTATAGATGCCTTTAACCAATCCAACAAAGAAAGATTTTCAGCCTTAGACCAAAATGAGATTACCCGTCCAATGATGTTAATTCAGTGGTCTGAAAATGAAAACTTTAAGAGTAATGAATTGATTCCGTTTGGAGAAGCAAATGAAAAAATGACAGCAGCTATTACAAAAATTGAGGAAGCAAAAGAAATAGCAAAAGAAAAAGGTGAGTATGTAGGCTACGACAAAACACGTTATCATATTGTGATTCCAAAAGAAGTAGATGAGGATTTTGGAAGAATGCAGATAGTCAGTATGGATCGTTTAAATCTTGGTGATGGTGAGTATACATCTCCCTATCAACAAGTACTAACTGAAAAACGATCCTTATCTGACGAAGTAAAGCAAGCATTACGAGAAGAAGTAGTAAATGATTCTGGAAAAGCGGAACCGTCATTAGATAAAATTCCTGAAATACCATTCGAAAAGTCGTTTGATAGCGTACCTGACATGTCAAAACATTTAGTTACATTAGAAGCATTAGGAAATACAAATGATACTGAAGTAGCAATGCTACACATGATGGATGGTGATACAAAAGAAATTCATACATTGTCAGTTTGGAATGAGGATAAATCAAATCGTGATGATTTGTATGTTTCGCTATCCTCTAAAACAGGTAAACTGGAAAACGTCTATTTAGATGATATTCTCAAACATGATTTATACAAGAAAGTACAAGAATCTATTTTTGAAAACAAGGGGAATTCCTCATTTGTAGTTCATGAAGCAAACTCTAAAATGAACTTAGATGAAATCGTAAAAGATGAACGATATGGGAAGTGGGTAGAAAAAGAAGAGCAACAAAAGACACCATTCACGAGTGAAAAAGAAATGAATTTATATAAGGAAATGCGAAAAGAAGGATATGAGCCAATTGCTTCTATCGAGCAGCAATTTCAGCAACAAGATAAAAATGAACCTTCTCCACTAGAAAAGGATTTGAGTGCGAAATATGAAACGTATAAGCGTGCACAGCATCAAGAGTCGAACGATATTGATAGTATTGTGAATCGTGTAACGGCAGAAGAACGTTATTATGCAACAAAAGATGTATCCATCGATAATAAACTTGTGAGCCAGGACTATGTAACGAAATTAGAAAATAAAGTAGAAGAAAAATTGAGTAAAGAAGGAATTATACTAACCAACGATCTTACTTCTGTATCTCCCGAACCGTATAAAATTGAAGTACAGCAATTAGAACAAGAAAATGTGAAGCATGCACTTTATCAGTATAGCCTTATGGCTATGAAATCAGATGAAAATGAATTTCCAGAAAAGAACTTTGAATTTAGAGGATCTGATGAAGAACAAACAAAATTTGGAATTAATGCGATTAATTCAGCTGCTTATTGGGGGCAAGGAGATATATTAGGAGAAATTCATCACGAAACGCAAAAAGTAAAGCTCTATCAAAAAGATATAGATGGGGATAATTGGAGTAAAACTTCTAACATATTTTTAGAAGAAAAATCATTAGAAAGCATTATGAAAGAGTTTGGTAAAGAACCAAATCAAGATGTACCAAAAGAATTATCAAAGGATATCTTAAAAGATGTGTACAAAGGAGAATATAAAGAGCAAGTACTAAAAGAAATTGCTCCTACAAAAGAAGAAGATCGTTATAAAGACCAGTACAAAATTGCAGTGTTAGAACTTTTAGGAGTCGATAAAGAAAAGTCACCGGACAAAACGACAGATAAACCAGAAAAAGCATCCAATGAAGAGAAAAAGGAACCAGTGAAACAAGAAGAAAAATCGTCAAAAAGTCGTGAAGATCGTGTGAAAGAAATGAAAGAATTTGAAAAAACACATTCATTCACTGAAGTATATCAATTGAAAAAAGAAGCCCTTCAAGAGATCAAAGAAATGAATCTTACAGATTTTCAAAGGGAAAAGTTATCAAAATTAGAAAAGGCCCTGGATACAGAAAAACAAGAATACGATAAAAATAAGAAGCAAGCATTTAACAAAGACCAGGGGAAAGGGGAAGAGCAAAAGGAACAAAACAGCTTTTCAAAGATATTCAATCGATTCAAAGGTGTAACAAAGAAAGCAAAACCGGAAGAACAAGAAATGGAGCGTTAAAAATATAAATTATGTATAGGAAAGAGGAAACCTTATGAGATTGATGCAAGCCAATCAAAAAAGATTTGAAGATAAAGTAGATTGAATCATTTTTTGTTACTCAACTGAGTAAACGAAAAATGATTTTTTTATTAGGAAATAAGAAAGAGAGCGAGCCTAAACGCTCTCTTTCTTATTTTGAGAATGAAAGGAGCAAGGGGAATGGAAAACCTTGAATCGAGGATTATGTCATGAATGTGTGGCTATTTGCAGGCTGTATGTTCCTAGTGGCGGTCTTGTTGAATTTGCTATTACTGTTTGGGCATCAAGTGGTTAAAAAGCTGAGAATCAATAAAATGAAGCGCCAGAATGAAATGATAGATCAATAGGAGGTTCCAATCATGGGGAAAACATTATTTATTGCGGAAAAACCGAAGGTAGCAGTTGAATTATTAAAGTCACCTAGATTTAGAAACTCACAAAAACATACAGGCAGCAAGCCGTACTATGGCTATTATGAAAATGAAAATTACATCATCAGCTGGTGCCGTGGACATTTGTTAGAGCTAAAACATCCTGAAGAGATGGATGAAAGATACAAAGAATTTAAGTTTGAACATTTGCCTATTATTTTAGAGCCAGAATATAAAGCAAAACCAGAGATTATAGAGCAGATTACTACATTAGTGGAGCTGTTAAAACGTTCAGATGTGGACCATGTGGTCAATGCCTGTGATGCAGATAGGGAAGGCGAGCTCATTTACCGTGAAATTTATGAATATGCAGGAATAGAAAAACGAGAATCACGTCTCTTTGTTTCTTCTTATGAACCAGCAGAATTAGAAGGTGCGTTGAATCATTTAGAACCAGGGGCAGACTATGACGGACTTGCACAAGCAGCCAAAGCAAGGCAGTACCTGGACTATATTCTTGGGATTAATGTTACCAGGGGATGTACGGCAAAACTGGCAAAAAACCAGTTCTTATTAGCTTCTGGTCGTGTCCAAATGTGTATCTTGAATGAGATTCGGCAAAGAGAGATTGCCATTCAAAATTATAAAGAACAAACCTACTATAATTTGAAACTGTTAACGGAAAATGGTTTATCACCAGTAATGAAAACAGAAGATCAACTGATAGATCCAGCTCCTTTGCAGAAGCTTGGGGATAGTTTAAAAGATACGAATCTAACCGTAACGGAATTTAAGGAGAGTACGAGAAAGAAGAAACCAAAATTGTTATATAACCTGACAGACATTTATAAGGATGCACATGCAAAGCTGAAGGTGAATGCAGAGACAGCCAAAAAGTACATTCAGAGTTTGTATGAAGAGGGCTTTATCACATATCCTCGTTCATCATCTCGGCATTTACCAACGGAACAAGTAGAGCGAGTAAAAGAAGTTATGAGTGCATTAAACAATAGCATGTATACAGATTTAGTCCAATCGGTTGATACCTCTGGAATTACGAAAAAACATACCACTTTTAATGATGAGTTGGTAAGTAGTCACTTTGCCATTATCCCAACAACAAAGAAATATGATGGCAGCAAACGTCATGAATTAGAACAGAAATTGTATGACTTAATTGTAAAACGATTTATTGGGAACTTTATGAAACCAGCAATCTACCTGGTACGAGAAGTACATTTTATAGATCAA
The DNA here is from genome assembly GCF_002560985.1 of Bacillus sp. AFS018417. NCBI lineage: Bacteria > Bacillati > Bacillota > Bacilli > Caryophanales > Bacillaceae > Bacillus > Bacillus sp. AFS018417. The sequence goes on along the minus strand of NZ_NTTM01000055.1, from coordinate 14,836 downwards.
GAAGGCAACACATACAGTACAAAAGAAAAAATCCTACAAGAGAAAGGGTTTCTGAGTGTTTTTCAAGAGGATATTGAAGAGGGTTCGGTTGAGGCATTTCAAATACCAGTTTTACAGGAAGGAGATTCTTTCAGAATCGTTCAGTATGACTTGATTGAGTCCAGAACAAAGAAACCAGCTTTCCATACAGAAAGTTCGATTTTAACCTTCATGGAAACAGCAGGGCGCAAATTGGATGATGAACATTTGAAAGAACTCATGAAAGGAAAACGGATTGGAACAGTCGCAACGGAAGAAACATTTATTCCAAAGCTCCTGGAACGAAGCTATATTTCTGTTACAAATAGTCAAATTCAAACGACAAATATCGGTCGTGCTTTTATTGATACATTTCCAGTAGATGAGATGAAAAATCCAGCTTATACAGCTGAAATGGAAGGGATGATTCATATGATCGAAAATAAAGAGATGAATTATGAGGAATTTGTAGAGAAAACAAATACATTTGTAATAGACACGGTGGAGCAATTAGGCGCAATGGATGATAAAGTATCGGACAACATCATTAACACTTGGGATCAGCAAATTGAAGTGTGCAAATGCCCTTGTAGAAAAGGGAAAATCCTTCATAAAGGTGAGTTTTACGGATGCAGTAATTATCCTGAATGCAAAATTTCTGTACCAAAGAAAATCAAAGAAAAAGCGATTCCTGAAGTACAAGTGAAAAAGCTGTTTGAGAATAAGAAAACAGATCTTTTAAAGGGATTTAAGTCCAATGAGAAAGAGTTTTCCGCATATCTGGTATTACATGAGGGACAAATCAAATTCCAATTTCCAACAGAAGAGGAGATGTCATTCGGTAAGTGCCCAAAATGTAAAAAGGGAGAGATCCTTCACCGTAAAACATTCTATGGATGCACAAAGCATAAAAAAGGTTGTGATTTTATGTTGCCAGCAAAAATGAAGGGAAAAACCATTCCAGGTAATCAAATGAAAAAGCTGATTCAAAATAAAACAACAGACTTCATTAACGGCTTTCAAGGAGAAAAAGGAGAGTTTACGGCAGCTGTTACTATGCAGCCGGATGGTAGCTTAAAATTCCGTTTCCCAACAACTGAAGATCGTACATTAGGGAAATGTCCACTCTGTAAGAGTAGAGTGATTGTAGGAAAAAGTAACTACTTATGTGAAAAATATAAAAAGGGTTGTGATTTCATCATTTTTGGTACCTTTTCCGGAAAAAATTTAAGCAGTAATCATGTGAAAAAGCTGTTAGAAAAGAACGTTACGGATCAAATTAAGGGGTTTGTATCAAATAAAAGCGGGAAAAAATTTGATGCTCGCTTATCTTACAGCGTGCAAGAAAAGCGGCTCAAATTCCTATTTGGCAAATGAAAATTAAATTAATTGAGTAGCAAAAGAGGACTATGTAACGAATAGTCCTCTTTTTTATTTCATTTTATAGAGTAAAGGAGGGGATTCCGTAATGGCACATGTCAGTACGGAGGATACGATGAAAGCAAGAGATGTGGATTTGATTTCATATCTAGAGGCCAAAGGGGAAAAGTTTAAGAAGGAAGGGAATTATTATCGACATACGGAGCATGACAGTCTTCTCATTCGAGACAATAAATATGTATGGAATAGCCGTGGTGAGAAAGGATACGGAGCTATTAGCTTTGCGATCATGTATTATAAGATGTCTTTTCCGCAAGCAGTATTAGACATCAATAAAGGGGATTATAAAGAGTTTGATCGGTCCAAATCTGAAGAAGAACAAAAGAAAGAACAGCAGCCATTCGCCTATCCCAAACACCTAGAAGTGAACAAGCAAACAGAAATCAAACAGTACTTGATCCAGGAGCGTAAAATAGATCCACGCTTAGTGAATTGGCTCATCAAGAAGGATCTCATCGCCCAGGATAAGAGAAATAATGTGGTGTTTAAGTGGAAAGAACAAGGTGGAAAAGGCGAAGTTATAGGGTTAAGCCGTCAAGGTACTGTAAAAATGAACAATAAAAAAGGTACATTTAAACAAATTGTACCGAATTATGAAAAGATCGATGCTGGTTTTACAGTAGATGTTGGAAAACCGCAAACGATGTATGTGTATGAAGATCCCATTGATATGCTATCTCATTGGAGCTTAAAACAAAATCAAATTCAAAATGCACGCTTGGTATCTATGCATGGTTTAAAGCATAAAACAGTGATTCAATCCCTCATCGATGCCAAAAAAGAAGGGCATCATATCAAACAAGTTGTTTTAGCTATAGATAATGATAAAGCTGGTAAGAAATTTATAGAAAAAATGAAAGATATATTGATATTTAAAGAAGATATTCCAACGGTTGAAAAAGATTGGAACGATGTTTTGAAAAAGACAGTGGAGCAAAAACAACAGAAAGAACAGAAGAAAGAAACGGTTCAACCAAAGAAAATCAAGCCAATCAAAGAGGTGGAGCGAAGTGTCTAATGTACCATCTATGCCAAACATATTACAGTTTTTGATCTATGCATTTATTCTTTATGTTCTTTTTCATATTTGTAAATTTGTGTACCGAATGATCCAGGAAAGAAGAATTCTGAAGCAAATGGCAAAGTCAGGTATTCGATATATAGATAAAATGGATGGTCACCAATTTGAAGTGTACCTGAAAGCTCTCTTTCGAGAGTTAGGATTCCGTCCTGAAGTCACACAGCAGTCAAATGATTTTGGCGCGGATCTCGTATTTAAAGGGAAAAATCGTATCGTTATCCAGGCGAAGCGATACGGAATGAAGAATCGAGTTGGTATTAGTGCAGTGCAGGAGATTTATGCAGCAAAAGCATATTACAGGGCTCATGAGGCTTGGGTTGTCACGAACAGTGTTTATACAAAACAAGCAAAAGAGTTAGCGGTGGCATGTGATGTGAAACTAATAGATCGTATCGAACTTCAAAAATTGATTAATAAAATCAATCCAGAACATTCAGCCCAAGATGTGTACCAGGATGTAGATCCAGCAGAACGGAAATGTCCGGCATGTAAAAGTAATTTGGTTGTCAGGAATTCAAAGAAAAATGGAAACAAATTTTTTGGATGTTCTCAATTTCCAACTTGTCATCATACAGAGCCAATTTATAACTGAGCTGAAGATTATTTTTGGATCTTTTTTCTCTTTTAGTAAGTTATTTCCATTTTCGTTGTAGTTTTATAAAAAAGATTGATCATTTAAAACAAAGTTCGATTATTTAAAATAAAGATTGTTCATTTATATTAAAGTTTGATTATAAATCCTGTGTTGATATGCAGGATTTTTTCTTGTTCCACAATCAGGCGCTTTTCTTGAATAAGGAAAGCGTCTTTCTTTATGAAAAGGGCCAGATAATTGAATAAGCAGGTGCACAAATCTCTATTTTTTTATGCAGATGCTAGGTTTCTTCGTTTTGTTGGCGGTACCTCATCGCCATTAGGCTAAGCTTATATAAGTTTAATTTCAAGTGGTTTTTTTTTCTAAAGATCCAGTGTAACTTTCCTTTGATTTGTATAGGAGTTTACTTATAGTACAACTTTTGAACTATATAGTTAAAACTATTGTTTTAACTATCATCAATATTCCTAAAATTTACGGTGGATTTACATTCTATTAAAATTTGCCACTTATCATTAAGCGGGTAGGCTTCTGAAGGGGGGATCTTGTAGCAAGAGTTGTATAGTATCAATGCTTACGAATTTAGCTCAGAAACTTTACGACGAGGGAGGGACAACAAGATTCGATGTTAACGGGCTAAGCAAGACGACAAACGGCCATTTCGTATTGAGCATTACAAAGAATAATAGGAGGTTCAATTAATGATATTTCTGAAAAGGTTAAAAAAGTCATTTCTATTACTCTTGTTGATGGGGGTAACTCTAGTAAACAGCCTTGGCCTTGACGCCGCGCTTGTTCAGGCAGAAAGCTCTGCAGCAGGGGCAGAAAACACTACGGAAGAACCTATCTTCAGCTTCATGTCAATATCGGACACGCATAGCGATACGGGTAAAACGGTTAAAGCTGTAACGGATGCTGTTAATAATAATGCCAGTGCAATCGTTTTATCCGGGGATATAACCAATCTCGGGGATAGCGGTGAATATGACGCCATAAAAAATGCTGTCAATTCTGTAAAAGATCATCCGCCGGTGTATTATGCAATTGGAAATCATGAATATGATTGGCAGTCGGATTTTAATGTAGCGAAGAACAGATTTATACAAAAGGCAGGAATACCAGAAAATAAGGTGTATTACCACCGGGAAATACAAGGCTATGACTTCATATTTTTGGGAAGAGATGAAAAGCCGATCAATTACTCGTATATGTCCAACGAGCAGTTAGACTGGTTGGAAAGTACGCTTGCTGCAAATGCCGTTCCGGACAAGCCGATTTTTGTGTTTGCGCATGAGCCTATTTACCAAACCGTATCCAAGTCATATGCTTCGGATAATTATACTTATGCGAGTAACCCACAGGAACAGAAGCTCAAACATATCCTTGAAAAATATCCACAGGTTGTTTTGACAACAGGACATCTTCACGACGATATTAGGATACCTGGCAACTTGTACGCTGGGAAATTCTCTGCACTAAGAGACGGTGCCGTTTTAAATAGTCAAGCTGTAATTTTTGATGTATATAAAGACAAGGTGCTTTTAAAGGGAAGGGATGTAAATACACAAAAAACCGTATGGGAAGGTACTATAAGTCTGCACCCGAATACAACCAGCGTATATGAAGCCGAGGATAGTGTATTCGCATATGCAACCGCTGGCAACGACATAAATGCGTCCGGCGGCAAGTATGTGAATATGAACCATGGAAGCGCATATACCGAGTCGCTCAAGGTTGACGGAGGAGATTCTGGCGGCAATAAAATTTTGAAAATAAAGTATGCTACCGATGCTACCAATGCTACCAAGGGATTATATGTAAATGGAGCCAAAGTACAGACGCTCAGCTTTCCGACTACCGGAAGCATGAGCTCGTATAACGAATTGGCGGTACCTGTGGAGCTGAATCCGGGTTCAAATAACAAGATCCTCATTAAAAGCGATGGCAACGCAGCGGGCGTGAACATAGATAAATTCCAAATTATGGATAGTGTTGATCCCAGCACGATGTGGGGATTTAACGGCAATGGCAACGACAGTATCCCGAATGGGTTTAATGCAACCTTGCATGGAAGTGCTGCCTATGATACGACGGATAAAATGGAAGGTTCCGCTTCGCTCAGCCTGAACGGTGCTGACGGTAATTATGCAAGTGCAGATCTTGTATCCACAAAAACAGACAATGTAACGCTAACAGCCTGGGTGAAGTGGAATGGCGCAGCTTCGAAATCGCAGCGGATCTTGTCCAATGGCGATGGCGATGACAACGGTTATTCTATCATGCTGGATCATGACAATGGGGATAAGGTATCACTCGTGGTCAACGGTAAGCCGATTGCGAGATCGGAGACTGCTTTGACTGCAGGACAATGGACCAATATTACTGCGGCAAGAAGAAACGGCATCTGGGAGCTTTATATCAATGGCAACAGCGTACCAGTAACCAATAAGGAAGCAACTCCTGCCACACCTACAAAGGGAACGTATATCGGTGCAAACAGTCAAGGCAAACAAAGCTTCAATGGACGTATTGATGCAGTAAGGGTTTACAATCAAGCATTGTCTACCGATCAGATCATGGCAATGGCCAACGAGACTTCTGACGTTAAGTTGCAAAGCCTCGAAATAACTAAACTGCCAACAAAGTTGAATTACTTGCCTGGGGATTGGCTTAATATTGATGGGCTGATTGTGACAGGCACTTACAGCGATGGAACAACAAAAGTGGAGAACGTAACGGTTGATAATATTACCGGCTTTGATAGTTCCATTCTTAAAGAAGGACAGCAAGTGACTGTGACGCTAGGTGGAAAGACAGCCAGCTTTAATGTAAATATTTTAGATGTATTGCCTGGTTCAGCATCGGTGCCAGGAAGGATAGAAGGTGTAAGCTATAATTTGAAACATGGTATTTTACTTAAAAATCTTCAGGCTAATGATGGCGGACTCACAGGGATGGTGCATCCTCTAAATAAAGGCGACTGGATGGAATATAACGTAGATGTGAAAAGTTCGGGAACCTATCAATTAACTTACAGGGTGGGAACAGCACCGGGTAAAACGGGAGAGGTTGAATTCCTGGTAGATGGAGTACCTCAAACGAAAACTTCATTCTCAAACACGGGTGGTTGGTATACCTGGGGCAATAGAACTGCTGATTTTGTCAAGCTGAGTGAAGGCCCACATAAAATAAGGCTGAATGTAACTGAAGCTTATTGGACTCTGCGCTGGTTTGAATTGACGAAGGTTGAAGACAAAACATTAAATAGCATCACAGTACCTGCTGACATAACAGACGTGGCAATCGGAACGGCGAAGACAGCGGCAGCTCTTGGATTGCCCGAAAAAGTAGCCCTTGTAACCGATGGGGGAAATGTGAATGCCAGTGTGAATTGGGATGTGAATAGTGCAAGCTACGATCCAACTGCCATGACGGCACAGACCTTCACGGTAACAGGAGAAGTAATTCTGCCTATTGGAGTCACAAACCCGAACAGCGTTCCATTGACAACAAGCATTAGAGTAACTGTTAATAAGATCCCAACGTCGAACGCCACAGTTACCGCTTCATCGTATTACAATGCCAGTTATACTCCCGACAAAGTGTTTGATGGCATAGGGCAAGCGGTTAATGGCGATTGGGCCTCCAAGGGAGAACAGAATCCATGGATCCAGGTGAATTGGACGACGAATCAAACGATCAACAAGATTATCTTCAATGATCGGCCCAACCCAGCGGACTGGGCGCCCGGCGGAACGCTTACCTTCAGCGACGGAAGCACTTTGACGGTTTCAGGAATCCCGAATGACGGGAGCGCTTATTCTGTAACTTTCCCTGACAAGACGGTGACATGGGTCAAATTCCAGGTATCCGGTGGAAGCGGGCCAAATGTCGGTTTGTCGGAAATGAAAATTTTAGCGCCGGTGGATAAGTAAGCTCCTGAGGTCGAGATGACCGTACTGGGAGACAACAGCATTTATGAAGATTCCGGGGATTTGACGCCTAAGTTTGCATTGACAGATAACTTGTCGGGTGTGGACAGCAGCAAGACGACGGTGACACTCGATTCGCATTCTTACCAAATCGGAACGACGATCCCGCTTTATACGTTGCCGCTTGGGCAGCATACGCTTGTTGTATCCTCCAGCGACTTGGCCGGCAACCAGGTAAGCAAAACCGTTCACTTTCAGACAGAGTAGCCAGCATCGATTCTTTAAAGGCGTTGGTGACACGCTTTGACGATACCAAATGGATCGACAATGCCGGAATTGCCGATAGCCTGCAGGACAAATTGGCAAACAACGATCTAAAGAGCTTTGTGAGTGAATTGAAGGCTCAATGTGGGAAACACACTTCAAGTGAAGCTGCAAAATATTTGCTGCGGGACGCTCAATATTTAGACGCTTAATATTCATTGACACAATTACGATTCGCTCAAGGGATTAGTTTTAAACTTTGATGAAAAGAGGTCCCGCTGCAAAATATTTGCTGCGGGACGCTCAATATTTAGACGCTCAATATTTATTGCCACAACTATGATTCGCTTAATCTTTGATGAAAAGAGGTCTCGCTTTGAAACTACGTGCATTCCTGTCCTTATTCATAGTCACCTTAATATTTTGTACGAATCCCAGTACTTCATTTGCCCATACCGTCAAAAGTATGGGTTACTCGAAGTTATACATTAAAGGGAAAACGATTGACTATGAACTTTTTCTTGATCAAATAGACATGCTAGAACAATTTGATACCAACAAGGATAAATATCTGGAGAACGAGGAACTGTCCTCGCAGAAAGAAAGAATCGAATCGGTATTACAGAAAGATCTTCGTATAGATGTGGATTCGAAGCCCTTAACGATGGAATTGCTTTCGATGAACATGGCAGAAAGGGGTTCCGAGATCGGCGTAATATTTAAACTAAAGTTCACCGCCGATGAAGCGATCGAACAATTTGATCTTCATTACAATCTGGTGTTTGAAGATTCGCCTCTTCATACGAATGTACTCTTGGTCCATTCAGGGGAATATTTCTATCAGGATATTCTTGATACGAAAAAAAGAGATGTTCAGATCACCATTGCTCAGCCTGAAAGTGAATCCGTCCTATGGAAATACTTTGTACTTGGAATCGAACACATTTTGACCGGGTACGATCATTTGTTGTTTTTGGTATCATTAGTATTAATCGCAACTCGCTTCAAGGATGCGTTGAAAATTGTTACTGCTTTTACAATCGCCCACAGCATTACACTGTTCTTGGTGGCTACCGACCGTATTCAGGTCAGTTCGCATTGGGTCGAAGCCTTGATTGCCCTGACGATCTGTTATGTGGCAGTGGAAAATATATTTGTTCAAAAGGCGAAATGGCGGTGGCTATTGACGGCCTTATTTGGCCTGATTCACGGTATGGGTTTCGCCGGGGCTTTGGCTGAAACGGGACTTCCAAAGGACAATCTGATTGGCACACTCCTTTCGTTTAATTTAGGCGTGGAAACAGGTCAGTTCATGCTACTGTGTCTATTACTGCCTCTCTTGTTTTGGCTGCGCAGGTTCTCATGGTATCGTAAAATGATGATCTCAACGTCTTGCCTTATTTTTGTTTTAGCATTTTATTGGTTGATTCAACGTCTGCAGTAAACCATAGCCCAAAACATGAAAAGATTGCCAACCATATGGCCGTATCTCCTTAGGCCATTATTAGAAAATACAGATTAGATAAAGGTGACTAGAACCTAGAGAATTTTGGTATTAACTTAGGACGAAATTAGAGGAAAAATTCTATTATTTGCTTTAACAAAATGAAAAATCAACTTAAATAAACGTTTGTTTAAAACTTATAAGTATAATGTGGAGAATTGTACTTAAGCTATTGGGTACGTTAGTTAAACAAAACATAATACTTAAGTCTTCCACAATCGGGAACTTTAATTGAGCAAGGATCACAAAAATTATCAAACTTTTTTATAAAAGGATGATTCAATTGAATATAGAAAAAGCGTGTTTTGATCAATCTTTTTTTAAAACACGCTTTTTCTATTTGCTCTTTTATCAAGGTTTATTAAGTTAATTTAATCAAACTTTATTCAAAAGCTACACTTCTTTCTCTTTTAGTAAAGTATTTCCATTTTTGTTCCGAAAATTTAATTCTTATAGAAAATTGACCTTTCAAATTCGCCTATAACGAACAAAACGCACTTGCTCTATATTATAAGTCTTAAATAAGTTAAAACTCGTTTTAGAGGATGATAGAGGGGGATTATGGGTTTTTAGTATACTTCAGTTATTTTAATGATAGGCTCTGTTAAAGTAGATTGTTGATTTTCATATTCAAATACCATGAAAAAACCTCACGGTATTAATTTAAAAAAGTGCATAACTAAAGAAGACGTCTTTATTTTATTTTTAAAAAGCGTCCAACAGTAAAAAATTATATTAGTGGTTTATGGATTAAGAGACTTCTTCGATCGATACAGAATACCCTAATTTTTCTAGTCTTCGAACTGAATGACGGACCATTGATACTTCTTTTTGTTTGTCATAATATAATACTAGGTCTAGCATTATGACTTTTTGGAATAAGTTTATTTATTGAAGTATTATAGAGTTCTGACAATTATATTTTGAATTTTTGTATAAATGCTTATAGAACTAACGGATGCTTTAGTTGAATATCATAAAAATAAATAAAAACTAACGTATTAGATGTAAAAAAGCATATAACACGATGGAGGTGTAATGTAGTAAGGGGTTTGTACGTTTTATATACTATCCCTACTACAGATAAATTATGGATAAAGAGACTCTACGAATAAATCTAAGTAAAAAGCATATCCACATGCAAGAACTACTTCAGTCTCTTGTCGAAACCACAACTGACGCTATTTCCATTAGAGACATGCAGGGAAATTTACTTATCGTAAATAATGCCTTTGAAAAAATTTATGGATGGACATATGAAGACCTACTAAATGATCCTTACTGCCTGGTACCTGAACAGATAATAAACGAGACGAAAGAAATCTTTCATCCGATTAAATTTTCTGGAGAGAAAATTTCGGGGTATGAGACTATTCGTAAACGAAAAGACGGTAAGATTGTTCATGTATCTCTAACAGGGTCCTATATTCGAGATACCACAGGAAACATCGTAGGTACTTCTGTTATCGCCAGAGATATTACAGATCAAAAAATGGCTAAAGAAGCATTGCTAGAGAGTGAGGCTCAATACCGGATACTAGTAGAAAATACGAACGACATTATAAGTACATATGATGTGAACATGAAAAAAATATTTGTATCGCCATCTATAGAAATTCACTTAGGATATACCTTAGATGAATATCTTCAGGCGGATACTTTTGATTTTATTCATCCTGATGATGTGAAAATAATAGTAGAACTTCGTCAATCAATTTCTATCCATAAGAAAATTTTTCAAATAGAAGTGAGATTAAAACATAAAAATGGATCGTGGGTTTATTTAGAGTCGCGTTGTGTACCGATCTTATCCGAGAACTCTGAGATAGAGAGTTACCTAATCGTTTCACGTAATATTACAGAACGAAAACAATCAGAAGAAGCTTTAAGGAAAAGCGAGGAACAATACAGGTTCATTGCTGAAAATACAGTAGACTTCATTTCTGTAATTAACCAAAATGGGGACGTATCTTATAGCTCACCATCACATATGAAAAAACTAGGCAGTGATCGAATTCTCTTTGAAAATATCCATCCAGACGATGCTTCTTTCGTTTGTGAACGATTTTCATATATGCTAAAAGCAAAAGCACCTATTATCTGTGAATATCGATACAAGCTTGATAATGAAAACTCGGTTTATTTGGAATCAAGAGGAATACCTTTTTTCGGCATAGATGGCGAATGTCGTCACTTTTTCAACATTACACGAGATATTACTGAGATGAAACAAAACGAAGTCCTTCTTATGAGAACAGAAAAGATGTCAGTTATCGGAGAACTGGCTGCAAGTATTGCACACGAAATCAGAAATCCTCTTACTTCGATAAAGGGCTTTATTCAGTTTTTACAACCAGAAATATCAGGGAATCCCGATTTTACTGAGATTATGTTGTCAGAGTTAGAGCGAATCAACTTTATCGTGAGTGAGCTACTTGTCTTGGCGAAGCCACAAAATCTTCATGTGAAGCCGATTATATTGGACAATATCATTGTAAATGTTGTGAAATTTCTTGAATCTGAAGCTAATTTAAAAAATATTGAAATGATGAAACAACTTGAAAGCACACATGTTGCGATCAATTGTGAAGAAAATCAATTAAAACAAGTATTTATCAACATCATTAAGAATTCCCTGGATGCTATTTCATCAAATGGTAAAATCAGTATTCAAACAAGACTTTTAAGTGACAACCAAGTCCTTATTCGTTTTTCTGATAACGGCTGTGGCATTTCTCCGGAGCTGCTGGCCAGACTAGGGGAACCTTTTTACACCACAAAAGAGAAAGGCACAGGATTAGGTTTACTGGTTAGTAACAAAATTATAAAAGATCACCATGGTAGTATGAACATCACAAGTGAAATCAACAAGGGCACTATTGTAGATATCACTTTACCAATATACAGAAGCTTTTCGTGAAATATATATGGAAAAGTTAGCTTATCGGCTTGTGTTCCCTCAGACGATTGTTTTGGGGGAATATTTTATTTGCGTCACGGATATTTTTTTCCAATAAAAGGCCACATAAACTAGCAACAATACCAAGTTAAATAGAGAAATTAAAGGCTCCGCCATACAAGGTGTACAGAGATAATAAAGTTGTTTAATTTACAATAAAGTCGTTTAAAAAATAATAAAGTTGTTAAAAAAATGCGGGTCATTCTATTCCGCAATCGGGCCAGATTGTTGAACAGCACCTGTATTGAAAATTGGATATTTGTGTTTGAAATACAGAAGAGATTGTGAAGGTTTGCACTTAAACTAACGGGCAGGTTAGCTGTACAAGTTATAAATTTAATGGTTTAAAGTTATAGAGCATTTCTTTGAATGAGGAATGCTTTTTATTTTTGCTTAAAACAAAAACTTACAATAAAAATGTTATTCAAATTAATAAAAATTTATTGTGAAACGATAAAATATATATTAAAATCAAAATCAGAATAAATAAGTGAGGTGCTTTTTATGGAAAAAGTAACAACGTTGTTTTTAAAAATAGCTGTTATTCTTTTAGGAGTCCCAGTTCTTGCTCTGTGCATCTTTTTGGTGCCAGAGATGGCGAATCTTGCAGCAAAATTGCTTCCACAGTTTGCTTTTATAAAATATTTCGTTTTCATCGCTTTTGATGCATCGGCTATACCTTTTTACTTTGCTTTGTATCAGGCTTTCAAACTCTTATGCTATATTGACAAAAATAAAGCTTTTTCCGATTTATCTGTAAAAGCTTTAAAGAAAATCAAATACTGTGCCATCACAATCAGTATTTTGCATGTGCTAGTTTGGCCGCTCTTCTATATCTTTGCGGAAGTAGACGACGCACCAGGAGTTATCTTTGTCGGATTGGTTGTTCCTTTTGCTTCGATGGTTATCGCAGTCTTTGCGGCTGTTCTCCAAAAACTTTTACAAGATGCAATTAATATCAAATCAGAAAATGATTTAACGGTCTGAGGTGAATAACAATGGCAATTATAATTAATATTGATGTGATGTTAGCAAAAAGAAAAATGAGCGTAACAGAACTTTCGGAGAAGATTGGAATAACAATGGCGAACCTTTCTATATTGAAAAATGGAAAGGCAAAAGCGATTCGATTATCCACTTTAGAGGCAATTTGTAAGGCTTTAGAATGTCAACCTGGAGATATTTTAGAATATAAAAGTGACGAAGACAGTTAAACATTGTGGAGGAAACTTAATATAACAATTATTAGGGGAGGTATAACTATGGACATTAATAATTTGATTATTGAAAATATTGTTAACCCTCATGAGCTGGAGAGAATGTATAGAAAAGACCCGAAAGCTTTTAAAAAGTCATTCTCACACGCATGGGAACAAAATCCTGATTCTCAGGTTCTTGGTGTTTGGTATGAAAGATTGCATTTCAAGGAGACGGCAAATACAGAAAAAACTTCCTTGCTTCAAAAAGGTTTCTTATTCATGGGCATTTTAGCCATTCTGGCCGGGATAAGTACCAGGATCATTTTCCATTTTGTCGAACAGGAAGCAATTGCTCCAATTAACCTGGCTTTTGGTATAATTCCCTTTATTGCTGCCTATTTTGTTTACAATAATACTCCGAAAAAAAGTGTTATTTATTCCCTTGCAGCGTTGTTCCTAATTTCCGGGTTTTATATTAATATGCTGCCATTAAATTATAAAGACAGTATTATCCTTGCTTATTTACACCTTCCCATATTCTTATGGGTATTGGTAGGGCTTGCATTTACAGGAAATGAATATTCAAAAGGCAGTACAAGATTAGCCTATATTAAATTTAATTTGGAATATTGTATTCTCTACGCCAGCATGGCAGTTAGCGGAATGGTACTAGCAGCATTAACCATGCAGTTATTTAGCTTTGTTGGCTTGGATATAGAAGACTTCTATTTTAGTAATGTCGTTTTATTTGGTGCTGCCGCTCTCGCTATTGTGGCTGCATACCTGGCATCAATGAATCTTAAACTTGCTAAGAATATTACACCATATATAGCTAAAATTTTTAGTCCTCTTGTCCTGGTCACATTGTTGATCTATCTTATAACGGTTATATGGGTCGGAAAAAATCCATTCTTGGACCGCAATTTCCTGATAGCCTTTAACGGAATACTCCTTGGTGTATTGGCCGTTACCATATTTTCCATTATCGAGAGCGACTCAGACGAGAAAAAGAACATTTCAGATTATATAAATTTTGCCTTAATTGTTCTTGCGCTTATCATTGACAGTGTGGCTTTGTCAGCCATCGTGTTCAGACTTTCTTCTTATGGGATTACGCCTAATAGACTTGCTGTTTTAGGAGTAAACATACTTATCTGGGCAAATCTAATTTGGATTATGCTCTCCTATATGCGTTTTCTACAAAACAAATCCGGACCTTCAACTATCCAAGATGCTGTTACTAAGTATTTGCCGGTCTACGGACTTTGGGCAGCTTTCGTTACATTTACTTTTCCTATAATTTTTAATTAGAAAGGCTCTGTTAATGTAACGAAAAGTTAATCTTCTATAACGTATAAAATCTTTAGAGTCGATATTATGCAGCTTTTTATACAGAGTTGCATAGTTTTGGCTTATTTTCATTACTAAAGTTAAAAAGAGGGTATTCAAACTAGAAGACATAATATATTGTTGCAACTGGATTCTTTAAAATATGTCCAGTTTCATGTGCCCAACGAAAAAGGACTACATGAAACATATTTGACAAGCTAGACTTGCAGGTTATTTGGTCCATATTTAAAGTTTGCTAGATACTTAGAATCTCCATCCCAATCCATGTGCGTAAACAAATCTATCAGATCGAATTCACTTAATGCAACTGTAGGTGCAGCATCTGCACTTTTAGGAATAGTAAATGATGAAATGAGTATAAAACCTATCCCTACAATACATGCATTTCTTTTCTTCACCCTATATGGGGTAGAGTCCCGAAAATGCGGATTTACAACGGTAGAATCATAGTAAATTGGAGTAAAATAACCTTATCAACAAATGTTATAGATAAA
>NZ_NTTM01000054.1:0-14801 GCF_002560985.1 Bacillus sp. AFS018417 | reverse complement strand
GTTTCAGCGACTTTTATAATTTATCACATTTAACTGTGAGTGTCAACTTCTTTTTTTCTTTTGTCGTTGACGACGTTTATTAATTTACCATATTAATAGTTTATACGTCAATACTTTTTCAAAAAAAAGAATACCAGGCTAGAAAACATAACTTTTCTAGCCCGGTAAAACATATAATTTAATGACTATAAGCGCCCCCACACCCGGTAAACCTAAAAACCCTGAAATAAATGTAGTACCGACATTAATAGGAAGATGAAAGTTAAATCGTGCGCCCAATACATTGACAACAAACAGCAACAAAGCTCCTATTACAATTTTGACGAGTGGCCTTCCTATAAAACGAAACGACTTCATAGGAGCACCTACAATTAATAAAAGAAAGATTAACGTTAATATACCGCCAATAATCAAACGTTGTTCCATACTGTCCTCTCCCTTACAACTTGTACACTATATTTGTATGGGAAAAAGAAAAAAAAAGACCGTTAAAATTTCTTCTTCAAAATAAAAAGTCGAACAGGACATGTATGTTCCGTTCGACTTCGTCTTTACAACTGTTCCATTTTCACAGGACGCCTTTTCGCTTCCTTCAATAGATAGAAATATTTCGCTTCCGCTAATTTCAAATGACACAGTACATTTTCTGAAGGTTCAATACTTTGTGCTACAATTCTTTTTTGACGCATCCACTCTACCTTCACTTGTTCTAGCAATACGATTAATTTTTCGTCATATTCTTTGCGCAACTTCCCTTTTTTCTGAAAAAGCATCTCTATTTCTCCTACTTATTATAATTCTCTGCGGCCCTCTAACGCCTTTGATAGCGTTACTTCATCCGCATATTCTAAATCACCGCCAACCGGTAAGCCGTGTGCAATGCGCGTCACTTTAATACCTGTCGGCTTTAACAGACGAGAAATATACATCGCTGTCGCTTCTCCTTCAATGTTCGGGTTTGTCGCCAAAATAACTTCTTGTACTGTTTCATCGTGCAGTCGCTTTAACAACTGAGGGATATTGATATCTTCCGGACCAATTCCTTCCATCGGAGAAATGGCACCATTTAATACATGATATACTCCCTGATATTCTTTCATCTTCTCCATTGCAATGACATCTTTCGGCTCTTGCACAACACAAACAATCGATTGATCACGATGAGAGTCATCACAAATATAACAAGGATCTTTATCTGTTATATGACCACAGATAGAGCAATACGTTAAGTTTCGCTTTGCATTTACAAGTGACTTCGCAAAATCTAATACATCATCTTCTTTCATATCCAATACGAAAAAGGCCAGGCGAACAGCTGTTTTCGGCCCGATTCCTGGCAATTTCATAAAGCTATCAATTAGCTTTGAGATTGGTTCTGGGTAGTGCATCTATGACCAACCTCCTAGAACATACCGCCAGGTAAATTCAATCCTTTTGTAAATTGTCCCATTGTAGAAGATGATAGCTCTTCTGCTTTCTTTAATGCATCATTCGTTGCAGCTAATACAAGGTCTTGTAACATTTCGATATCTTCTGGATCTACAACTTCTTCTTTAATTTTCACTTCTAAAATTTGCTTATGTCCATTCGCGATAACTGTTACCATACCACCGCCAGCTGTTCCCTCAACTGTTTTTTCACCAAGTTCCTCTTGTGCTTTCGCCATTTGTTTTTGCATTTTCTGCATTTGTTTCATCATGTTATTCATATTTCCCATTCCACCACGCATCATAATAATTCCTCCTAATTGGTTCTTAATGAATGTTTATAGTTTAATAAAGAAAAATCCATTTAAGACGTGTTTTACTCTCTTATTTCAATTAATTGTTCTCCCACAATCTTTACAGCTTCTTCGATAAGAGGATCTTTCGGCTTTTCCGCTTCTTCTGAAGGACTACCTTCATGTTGTAAGAAACCCTCACGAATTTTTCCCCATTCACTTTTGGGGATTGCAATCATTTGCAACCTCTTTCCAAACAGTTCAAAGAGAATTTGCTCTACCGTATCTGTTGCCTCGCGATTTTCACTCGCCATTTTACAATGTATTTCATACTTAAAAGCAAGAACATAAGAAGTAGTAGAAGCTGCGACTGGCTCACTGTTTTCTAACAAAACCGCATAAGCAACTTTATTATAATTTTTCAATCGCTCTAACAGTTCACCCCACGCACTCTTTAGTTGCTCTAAATCTTTACGAGTCGCTTGTTTTAAAACTTCATGAACACGCCCGACAGGTATTTTCATACTACCAGAACGAGTCGGCTTCGGTGTAACCCTTGTTTCTTTGACCTCTTGTTGCACAGAAACTGGTACACCATGTTGCTTCATATTTTCTAATTCCTGTTCTAATTGCTGCATTCTTTGTAAAACAGCTTGCAACCGATCCGCTCCATTTGCTTTCATCGCAAATTGCTGACACAATTGCACCATAACTACCTCTAAAAAAATACGAGGATGGTTTGTCCATTTCATTTCTTGTTGACTTTTACTAAGCGTATGAATAATTTCATAAATCATTTCAGGCTGCATATCCTGACTTAACTTACGAAATGAATCATCAACAATAACTCTCTCTAGCATATCCTCTAGCTGAGGCGAAGTTTGATACAAAAGCATATCTCGATAATAGTAAATGAAGTCTTCCATGAAGCGAAGTGGATCTTTCCCTTGATTCATAATATCATCAACAATACGCAGCGCTTTTGATACATCATTTTCATAGATGCACTCTACAAGGTTTGCTAAATATCGCTGTGAAACAGAACCTGTAACCGCTAATACATCTTCTACTGTCACCACTTCATCACTATAAGAAATAGCTTGATCAATTAAACTTAATGCATCACGCATACCACCTTCTGCGGCACGCGCTACAATTTGAAGCGCTTCCTCGTCCACTTTCGTTCCTTCGTTGTTTACAACAGTTGTTAATCGTTCGACAATATCATGCACTGATATTTTTCGAAACTCAAAACGCTGACAACGAGAAATAATTGTTGGTGGAATTTTATGTGGTTCTGTCGTTGCTAAAATAAAGATAACATGCTGCGGGGGTTCTTCTAATGTTTTTAATAGCGCATTAAAAGCACCCATAGAAAGCATGTGAACTTCATCAATAATATATACTTTATAGCGAACTTCGCTTGGAGCATATTTCACTTTATCTCTTATATCTCGAATTTCATCTACACCGTTATTCGAAGCCGCGTCAATTTCTAATACATCTGAAATAGCACCTTGCGTAATTCCTAAGCATGCAGGACATTCATTACAAGGTTCAGCTGTAGGAGCATGCTCACAGTTGATTGCTTTGGCAAATACCTTTGCAATTGTTGTTTTCCCTGTTCCTCTTGGACCAGAAAACACATAGGCATGTGATGCTTTCTCTTGAAGAAGGGCATTTTGCAACGTTTTCGTTACGTGCTTTTGACCGACTACATCTTCAAATTTTTGCGGTCTCCATGTTCGGTATAACGCCTGGTATGACACGAAAATACGGCCTCCCCCAAAGGTTATTATCTCGGTTATCCCGCTATTTGTGAACAGTAATCCCCAGCTTAAAACAAAAAATTAGATGGGAGATAAACTGCCCGTAAAAGCCCGATTCGTTCGACTGATAATCAGTGGGGATAAATAATCTCCCACTGATTAAAGTTTCATCTTATTATAACCTATTCTGATTATAGATTCCAAAAGTTATTTTCCATACAAAAAACCCATCCTATTCATATAGGATGAGTTTTATATGCTATATAACTGCCGTGCACCTTCTGTCGATTACGTACCATAAGCGTTACTTAAGCAGTTAGCTCGGTTCAGGCACTCCTGCGGCACACGAGAAGACCCGCTTATTGCTGCTTCCTTCCGGACCTGACAAGGTTCACGGGGTCCCGTTGCGCAGGACCCAAACGTCAACACCACTTACTTAAGGCAGACCCTACAGTAGCATAACCTCGAGAAGGGATTCGGCCTCGCTAGAGCGGATTGCGAGTACAGGGCACCGCTACCTCCCCGCTTAGCACGGCAAAGTTAAAACCATATTTAGTTGCCTTATCTGAAGGCAATATCAGTATAACTTGTTTCCTAAAAAATTGCAACGTGTTAACAAAGACTATTTTTATCCAGTTTTTCCTTCTCTTTCTTCCTCTTTTTGCGTAGTTCTCGGAAAAAGGTTGTTAATAAGGCTCCACACTCTTCTTCTAATACACCAACCACAACTTCAGATTGATGATTAAACCGTTCCTCTGTTAATAAATTCATTAATGTGCCAGCACATCCACCTTTTGGGTCACTCGCTCCATATACAACACGTTTTACACGCGATAACACAATTGCACCAGCACACATTGGACACGGCTCTAATGTGACATATAGGGTTGCATTTTCCAAACGCCACGTCCCTAACTTTTTGCACGCATCATCAATCGCTAACAATTCAGCGTGAGCAATTGACCGTTGCTCTGTTTCACGCAAGTTGTGCGCACGACTTACTACCTCACCGTCCACTACAACAACTGCACCAATTGGTACTTCTTGTATTTCTTCAGCCTTTTTTGCTTCCTCTATCGCGAGCTTCATAAAATAAATATCTTCTTCCATAACAAAATCCTTTCATCACAAATAACTTTTCTATATTCAATCCAATCTAAAGAGAAAGGAAAGGAGATTACATATGAAAAATACAGCACTTCTTATCATCGATATGATTAATGATTTTCAATTTTCACATGGACCTATCTTAGCACGAAAATGCAAAAATATTACAGAATCCATTTTACAACTCAAACAAAAAATGAAAAACTCTGGCTGTCCAATTATTTATGTAAATGATCATTACCATTTATGGAGAGCTGATATCAACGAACTTATTACCTATTGCACAAATGAATATAGCCAAGAAATTATAAAAAAAATAGCACCCTCAAGCGATGATTATATTTTTATTAAACCACATTATTCTGCTTTTTATGAAACCCCCTTAAATTCATTGTTAGGTCATTTAAAGATAGAAAACCTTATTTTAACGGGGGTAGCTGGAAATATATGCATCCTATTTACCGCAAATGACGCTCATATGAGAAATTATCAATTATATGTACCTGAAGATTGCATTGCATCCAATTGCGACCAAGATAATAAACACGCCCTGCATATTATGCAAACAACTTTAAAAGCAAACACTTCCCTATCATTTGATTTAAAGTTGTAACAACATAGGTCGATTTTCTAACTTTTTATGAAAACTAGTCCTTTCTGCCTCCTCTTATGCTACAATAATTCTGTTTTGTGCTTTTTATTAGTGCTAAATTATGTTTTGGAAGGAGGCAACAGCGTGACCGGAGTACCATTTATTACGGTCGAAGGACCAATTGGTGTCGGAAAAACTTCACTCGCGAAAGCGATATCGACTCACATGCAACTCCATTTATTGAAAGAAATCGTTGATGAGAATCCTTTCTTAGGCAAGTTTTACGAAGACATCCAAGAATGGAGCTTTCAAACAGAAATGTTTTTCCTCTGCAACCGTTATAAGCAACTAGAAGACATCGATACAAAATATTTAAAACAACATATTCCTGTTGTAGCAGATTACCATATATTCAAAAATTTAATTTTTGCATCTCGAACATTACAGGGTTCCCAATACGAGAAATACATGCAAATTTATCGTATCTTAACACAAGATATGCCCGTTCCAAACGTCATCGTGTATATAACAGCAAGCTTAGAAACACTACAAAAACGAATTGCCATGCGCGGACGGGAATTCGAAAAAAATATGGATCCAAATTATTTACTACAACTCATTGAAGATTACGAAGCGGCAATGGAAGCTTTCAAACAAGATCATCCGAGCATCCCTGTACTAAAATTCAACGGAGATAATATGGATTTTGTGAAAAATGAATCGGACTTAAACGTAATCTTATCAGCATTACAAAATACACTGACGAAGGAGATTAACCAGTAATGAATTTGAGACAAAAATACGATATTCCAAATGATGCTGTTATTACGATTGCAGGAACAGTGGGTGTCGGAAAATCCACAATGACAAATGCATTAGCAGATGCACTTGGTTACCGCACATCTTTTGAAAAAGTAGATTCTAATCCGTATTTAGACAAATTTTACAATGACTTCACACGTTGGAGCTTCCACTTACAAGTTTATTTCTTAGCAGAACGTTTTAAAGAACAAAAAAGAATCTTCGAATACGGTGGTGGATTTATTCAAGACCGTTCTATTTATGAAGATACGGGAATTTTTGCAAAAATGCATTATGAAAAAGGAACAATGACTGCTACAGATTATGAAACGTATAAAAGCTTATTCGACGCAATGGTTATGACACCTTACTTCCCACACCCTGATTTACTCATTTATCTAGAAGGATCATTTGAAGATATCGTAGATCGTATTAAAGAGCGTGGAAGACCTATGGAACAGCAAACACCGATTGAGTATTGGGAAGAGATGCACGCACGCTATGAAAATTGGATTAATGATTTTAATGCTTGCCCTATACTACGTCTTAATATTAATGAATATGATATTTTGCAAAATGAAAATTCAATTGAACCAATCGTTAAGAAAATTGGTCACTTCTTACAACAAACACGTAAACTTGTAAAATAAAAAACCCGTGCAATCGCACGGGTTTTTCCTATAAACTTAGTTTTTCTTTTTGGTCGGAGCAATAATTTCGCTCTCTGATTTTCCGGCATTAATGCGCTGACGTACAGTGCTTACACTAATATCGTACGCCTCAGCAATTTCTTTTACCGTCATTTCTGTCCCGTTAATAACAGCCGTAATTACTTTACGTTTTGCAGCTGCTTGTTTTTCGATTTGTTTTGGTGCTTCTACTTTCTTCACTTCTTGTTTTACATCACAGATGCAACCACTAAGTTTACGAAATGTTTCATCACTTACAATACGAGATACGTTCGCAGCACTGTTTAAAATTTTATTTTTCTTGCAAACGGGGCATTGTACATAGTATAGTGTTTTTCCGTCAAGCGGAAACGTTTGTATAATAATATCCATGGTAGCTCCTTTCATATCTATGAAGATAATCCTCGGAATATGAGTGTTTCTATAAGAGATTATATCTCCTATATGCTACTTCCTGATTGGTTAAAATAAAAACTCGTTACGTGTTGGTAACGAGTTCTCCAATCTCCACTTATATGCGCTGTTGTCAATTATATATGGCGGAGGAAGAGGGATTCGAACCCCCGCGCGGCTCGCACCGCCTGTCGGTTTTCAAGACCGATCCCTTCAGCCAGACTTGGGTATTCCTCCGTATTCACATGACATGAAATATAATATCAAAAGAAAAACAGTTCGTCAACCCTGCTATATATAGAAAAGGAAAGGAAAGAGATTTTTTCTCTTTCCCTTCTCATACAATTTATCCTAATCTAATAAACAGGAAGATCGTCAGTGTCAAATGTATCTCTTCTCCTGTTAAAAATTCCACTTTATTCTTGCTGGATAACAAGAGATGTGTATGAATAAAACTTTATTTAATAACTGTTTTTCCTCCCATATAAGGGCGAAGAACTTCTGGAATTATAATTGTACCATCTTCTTGCTGGTAGTTTTCTAAAATTGCTGCAACTGTACGTCCAATTGCAAGCCCAGATCCATTTAGTGTATGAACAGGTTCTGGTTTAGCATTCGGCTCACGACGGAAACGAATGTTTGCACGTCTTGCTTGGAAAGCTTCAAAGTTACTACAAGAAGAAATTTCACGATATGTACCGTAGCTAGGAATCCATACTTCGATATCGTATTTCTTCGCTGCTGTAAATCCTAGATCTCCTGTACACATGCTCATCACACGGTATGGAAGGTCTAATAATTGTAATACACGTTCTGCATCATTTGTTAATTTTTCTAGTTCCTCATAAGAATCTTCAGGTTTTACAAATTTCACAAGTTCTACTTTATTAAATTGATGCTGACGAATTAAACCACGTGTATCACGACCAGCTGAACCTGCTTCAGAACGGAAGCACGCACTAAATGCTGCATAACGAATTGGCAATTGGTCTGCACTTAAAATCTCATCACGATGCATATTTGTTACAGGTACTTCAGCTGTAGGAATCAAGAAATAGTCTTCACTTTCAATACGGAATGCATCTTCTTCAAATTTTGGAAGCTGTCCTGTCCCTGTCATACTTGCACGATTTACCATATATGGAGGTAACACTTCTTCATATCCGTGTTCTTCTGTATGAAGATCAAGCATAAAACTAATTAAAGCACGTTCTAACTTTGCACCTGCACCTTTAGAAAATACAAAACGGCTTCCCGTTACTTTAGCAGCACGCTCGAAATCTAAAATTCCTAAGTCAGTTGCAAGATCCCAGTGAGGTTTTGGTTCAAAATTAAACTCTCTTACCTCTCCCCAAGTACGTGCTACCACGTTATCATCCTCTGTTTCACCAATTGGTGCAGATTCATGTGGGATATTTGGAATAGAAAGCATTAATCTTTCTAAATCTTCTTCAACTGTACGAAGCTCATTATCAAGATCCTTTACTTTTTCTCCTACTTCACGCATCTCTAAAATTAGTGCCTCTGCATCTTTCTTTTCACGTTTTAACACAGAGATCTGTTGAGATACTTCATTACGTTTGCTTTTCAATTCCTCTGTTTGAACAAGTAACTCTCTTCTTCTTGTATCTAATTCTTCAAAACGACCGAAATCAGTTAAATCTTCCCCTCTATGCTGTAATTTTGCTTTTACTTCTTCAAAATTCGCACGTAAAAATTTAATATCAAGCATTATATATTCCTCCTTTTGTTTTATAAAACACAAAAAACTCCCGTCCCTGTAAAAAGGGACGGGAGTTAACCCGCGTTGCCACCCTAGTTGAAAGCACCATTGCTTTCCTCTCAAGTAGAAATAACGGCTCTTCACCGGAAATGCTTACTAATCATAAAGATATTCCACATTCCATTCCAGGATGGATTCACAAACTGTTTCTATCGGTTTCCACCAACCACCGACTCTCTATAAGAAACAACATTTGTTACTACTTCCTATCAACACGCTTATTTTATAAAATTATTATCATCAATTTACTATAATCTTACACAAGTTGCAAGTCACTTATACGACTTTTTTCATTTTCGCTTCTTTCACCATCTCTACGAAATAAGCCGTAACACGATGATCATCTGTTAATTCTGGATGGAAAGAAGCTGCTAATAAATGATTTTGTCGAACCGCTACCATGCGATCTTCATGTGTACATAATACTTCTACATGATCTTCTACATCGACAACATATGGCGCACGAATAAATACACCGATAAAGTCTTCGCCCACACCTTTCATAGAAAGGGCAGCCTCAAAGCTATCTTTTTGGCGACCAAACGCATTGCGTTCAACGGTAATATCCATTGCACCAATATGTGATTCTTCATATCCAATAAGGTTCTTTGCAAGTAAAATCATACCTGCACATGTACCAAACATCGGTTTTCCTGTTTTAGCAAATTCACGAAGCGGTTCCATGAAACCATATTTATCAATAAGACGGCGCATTGTTGTGCTTTCACCGCCTGGTAAAATAAGTCCATCTACTTCATCTAACTGCTCTGTACGTTTCACAATAATAGCTTGTGCACCACTTGCTTCTATTGCACGTACATGTTCACGAACAGCTCCTTGAAGTCCCAATACACCGATTGTAATCATTTCAAAAACTCCTTTAATTACCAACCGCGCTCTTGCATGCGTTGTTCTGGTAATAATGTTGAAATTTCAACACCTTTCATTGCATTACCCAGTCCTTTAGAAAGACGAGCAATTAATTCATAATCTTCATAATGTGTTGTTGCTTCAACAATTGCACGTGCAAATTTTTCTGGGTTTTCTGATTTGAAAATACCAGAACCTACGAATACACCATCTGCACCAAGTTGCATCATTAATGCAGCATCAGCTGGAGTTGCAACGCCGCCTGCTGCAAAGTTTACAACTGGTAAACGACCAAGACGTTTAATTTCAAGTAATACTTCATAAGGAGCACCAGTGTTTTTTGCATATGTCATTAATTCATCTTCACGTAGGTTCGCAACTTGACGAATTTCTGCGTTTACTTGACGCATATGACGTACAGCTTCTACAATATTCCCTGTGCCAGGCTCACCTTTTGTACGAAGCATAGATGCGCCTTCAGCAATACGACGCGCTGCTTCACCGATATCACGGCATCCACATACAAACGGAACAGTGTAATCACGTTTATTTAAATGGTACACTTCATCAGCCGGAGTTAATACTTCACTCTCATCAATATAGTCTACCCCTAATGATTCAAGTACACGCGCTTCCACAAGATGGCCAATACGACATTTTGCCATAACTGGAATTGATACAGCACCCATTACTTCTTCTACAATCGTTGGATCTGCCATACGCGAAACGCCACCTGCTGCACGAATATCAGCCGGAACTCGTTCTAATGCCATAACAGCAACCGCACCTGCTGCTTCTGCAATTTTTGCTTGCTCAGCGTTAACTACGTCCATAATGACGCCGCCTTTTTGCATTTCTGCCATTCCACGTTTTACACGCTCTGTTCCTGTTACATTTATCATGTACAAAAACCCCCCTAGGTGAATTGCTTTTCCCCACTTACGACGAAAAGTAAGAATACTCTTACATTCTACCATTACTTATTAGAGGCTTGTCCACTATTTTTTGATAAAATCGGTGCGAAAAACAGGAAATTAAAAAAGCCCCCCTATGGGGAGCTCTTAGAACCAACCTTTTACAGTATCAACTGCACCATTCCATATATCACTAAAGAAAGAACCAATGCTTCGCATAGAAAGAACAAACCAGTTTGCTTTCTCTACATCTTGTTTTGTTACAAGATCTACTTCCATTGACTTACCGGTTAAAAATCCTACATCATTTGCATCTTTTGCTGATACAGTCATATAACCAAGTGTGGTACCTTTTTTGATTGGCGCCTCATTCTCTTTATTTACTGCTTTGAAATCTGTTTTATAAACATCTTTACTTCCTTTTGGCATTGGAAGTACAACTTCTTCCTTCGTTTGCACTGCTACATCTGTATCTTTTGCTTTATCTACATGAACTGTTTCATGACCTTTTACTTGAGAATTTTTCGGATATACTGTTTTCGTTTGGAAATTTGTAAAACCGTAATCAAATAGCTTCTTAGTTTCTGCAAAACGTGCTGTGTGAGATTTCGTATTAATAACAACAGAAATTAAACGCATACCATTACGTTCTGCTGTACCCGTAAAACAATCCCCAGCTTCTGGAGTAGAACCTGTTTTCAAACCATCTACCCCTTCATATTGCATAACTAATCCAGGTAACATCCAGTTCCAGTTATCCATGTTCACTGGATATTTTCCACCTTCTTGGAATGTCTTTTTCGGAATTTTAGATGTCTCTAACGTATCTGGATACTCTTTAATTAAATGCTGCGCTAAGGTTGCACAATCTCTAGCAGACATTTTATTCTCTTCATCCGGAGTTGTCCCTTCAGGCTGCTGCCCTTTTAAATCTTTATTTGTTAATCCTGTACAGTTTACAAATTTATAGTTTTTTAATCCAAGCTCTTTCGCTTTGTCATTCATCATCTTAACAAAATTAGCTTCTGAACCACCGATTAATTCAGCTAAGGCAATCGTTGCACCGTTTGCAGAATAAATTGCCATTGCCTCGTATAACTCTTTTACAGTATAAGTACCGCCATTTTCTAAAGGAACATTTGATAAAGAACGGTCTTGTGAAATAGTATGAGCATATTCAGAAATTTTTGTTTTTTGATCCCACTTAATTTTCCCTTTTGCGACTGCATCATGAACTAAATACTCACTCATTATTTTTGTCATACTCGCAATTGCTAATAGTTCATCTGGATTTTTTTGATATAAAATCTTTCCAGAATTTGCTTCCACTAAAATTGCCGCACCTGCATCAACATTCAAAGGAGCATTTGTTTCTGCAAATGCGCTGCTGTATGTAAAAAACATGCTGCAAAATAGTGTAAGTACTGTTACAATCGCAATCATTTGCCTACGGAACATACCTGTCACTTTTGTTACCCCCAATATATTTGTACTCACATAAACGTTATTCTAACACAATCAAAAAAAAATAGACAGAGATACTAAATCTCTGTCTATTTTGATATCCGACATTATAATGAATAGTTTGGTGACTCTTTTGTAATTTGGACATCATGCGGATGACTTTCACGTAATCCAGCGCCTGACATACGGATAAACTGTGCATTTTCACGTAAGAATGGTAAATCAGCTGCACCGCAATATCCCATACCTGCACGTAATCCACCAACTAATTGATGTACCGTATCTGCTAAAGGACCTTTAAATGGAACACGGCCTTCAATTCCTTCTGGAACAAGTTTTTTATTGCCTTCTTGGAAATAACGATCTTTACTTCCTTTTTCCATTGCTCCAACAGAACCCATACCACGGTATACTTTAAATTGACGACCTTGGTAAATTTCTGTATCTCCAGGGCTTTCTGCTACACCGGCAAAAATGCTTCCAAGCATAACAACGTGTGCACCTGCTGCTAATGCTTTTACAATATCACCAGAATATTTAATTCCACCGTCAGCAATGACTGGAACACCGTGTTTACGAGCTTCTGTCGCACAGTCATAAACTGCTGTTAACTGAGGAACACCAACACCAGCTACAACGCGTGTTGTACAAATAGAACCTGGTCCAATACCAACCTTAACAATATTTGCACCTGCTTCAATTAGTTCGCGAGTTGCTTCAGCTGTTGCAACGTTACCAGCGATAATATTTAATTTTGGATACTTTTCACGAACTTCTCTCACTTTTTCTAATACACCTTTTGAATGTCCATGAGCTGTATCAATAACAATTACATCAACATTTGCTTTTACTAAAGCATCGATGCGTTGCATTGCATCAGCTGTTACTCCAACAGCTGCACCTACTAATAAACGACCTTGTTTATCTTTTGCAGAGTTTGGAAACTCGATTACTTTTTCAATATCTTTAATTGTAATCAAGCCTTGTAATACGCCGTTATTATCAACAAGAGGGAGTTTTTCAATTTTATGTTTCTGTAAGATTTTTTCAGCATCTTCTAGTGTAGTATGAACTGGAGCTGTAATTAAATCTTCTTTCGTCATTACATCGGAAATCTTAATTGAATAATCTTGGATAAAACGCATATCACGGTTCGTAATAATGCCTACAAGTTTTCGCTCTTCTGCATCATTTACAATTGGAACACCTGAAATACGATATTTCCCCATCAAATGTTCTGCATCATACACTTGATGATCTGGAGTTAAAAAGAAAGGATCTGTAATAACGCCGCTTTCAGAGCGTTTTACTTTGTCTACTTGCTCAGCTTGTTGTTCAATAGACATATTCTTATGAACAATTCCTAATCCACCTTGACGAGCCATTGCGATAGCCATATCAGCTTCTGTTACCGTATCCATACCTGCACTAATTAAAGGAATGTTTAATTGTAAACTTTCAGACAAAACTGTTTTCACGCTTACTTCTCTTGGTAATACATCAGATCTAGCTGGTACAAGTAATACATCATCAAACGTTAAACCTTCTTTAACAAATTTAGATTCCCACATAAATGATTCCCCCCATGATACCTGAAATTATTATTAGTAGCTTAACAATTGGTTAAAATACTGTCAAGAAAGACAGTATATGTTAGAATTTTCTAAAAATAAAAGGAGAGTATACAATGCAGCGTTCATCAATCACTTGGCAGAAATTAAGCTTCTTTCTTTCTTCTACTCACACGCAACATTATCTTACCCATTGCTATAAAAAATTAGGTAATATAAATACTGAGAAAAAAAGTTTTGAAAATTGTTATCCATTTATTTATTACTTAGAGCATGGGAAAAATTACTATGAGTTATGTCATACTGCCCCATTTTCCATTAAACCAGTATTATTGTTTTATGGAATGAGCCAACTCCTAAAAGCTTGTTTGCTTACAGTCAATCCCAATTATCCGGAATCAACTTCTGTATTAGCACATGGGGTCACAACAAGAAAGCGAAAAAAACAAAGCTATCAGTTTATAGATGATGAAGTTAAAATACAAAAGCATGGACTATTTACTCAAGTTGCGGAACAAATGTTTCATATGAAACATTTAGAGGGAGAAAAATATACAATGGGGGAGTTACTGCAACGAATCGCAGAACTAAAGGATTTATTCCTATACAGTAAAAGAAGAAATAAGCTATATAAACTAAAAGAGGTGACAGAGAATATCTTTACTTTTCCTACTCATGTTTTAGACGCTTTTCATATGACAGAAGAACGTTTTATACGATATATGGAGGAGAGTTGCAAACATCTTAACATTCGATATACAAACGCTAAAGAAAATGATTCCTACTTGCATTTTACAGCTCCTATTAAACAATGGAATCCATTATACAGTGCACCTCTTACATATAATCACTATACAAATACCTATTATTTACCTGCCAATGGCGAAACAGCTCCTGTTTTCTCAGAATTACTTACACACTATCTTTTGCTTTATAACTTAAGTATGATTTCCCGTTATGAAACAGATTGGTGGTACGATTTACTTGGAAGTTACTCTTCTGAAGATTATCCGTTTATCTTTCAATTTTTAGCTGTTACGGCTGAAAAAGTGCCATACTATATTTATTTATATTTAATGCATCAACATAACGCTATTTCTTAGGAAATAAAAAAGACGAGTCCAATGA
>NZ_NTTM01000053.1:0-101954 GCF_002560985.1 Bacillus sp. AFS018417 | reverse complement strand
TTCTCAGAATCTTGAGGTGGATGTTTGCTGCCTGCAAATAATGGAATAAAAGATACGTAAATTCTCCTATATATATATCTTTTACTGCTCTTCACTTACAAATTCTTTTTTAAATAAAAAAAGAGAGCATTTTGCTCTCTTTTCACATTTTACTCTTCCCAAACCTTAACTTCTTTCATAACATCGCCTTGACGCATATTTAATACTGTCTCAATACCACTTGTTGCCTTACCGAATACAGTGTGAACACCGTCTAAATGCGGTTGTGGTTCATGTACAACAAAGAACTGGCTTCCTCCAGTATTTCTTCCTGCATGTGCCATAGAAAGTGCGCCTACACCGTGTTTATGAGGGTTGCCATCTGTTTCACAAGGAATGCTGTAGCCAGGACCGCCTGCTCCTGTTCCTGTTGGATCGCCACCTTGGCTTACAAAACCAGGAATTACTCTGTGGAAAGTAACCCCATTATAAAAACCTTCATTTGCTAGTTTTTTAAAGTTATCTACTGTTTTTGGTGCTTCTTCTGGGAAAAATTCTAATTCGATCTTTTCACCGTTTTCCATTAATATGTATCCTAAAGTTTTCATGTATAATAAGCTCCTTTCAACAATCTCAGCCTTATATTACCACAATCACTGTAATAAACAAAAATATTATTGCAAAAACCTTGTTAAATTTAGTATGTTACTTCCTCAAGCCAATGCACAGGTTCATTTTTATTCTGTTCAATAATTTTCATAACCCCTTCTGGATATATTGGCGTTGCTTTCAATTTACTAATTTCTTTCCACTTTAACATAATGTCAGAATGCTCTTTATGCCATCTTACTGCCTGCTCATCTTCTTTAACAGTACACCAATACAATAACGTACAATGATGATATTTTTGATTATCAGCCTCAAAAATATGTTCATTTACAGCTGCAAAATGCTCTGCTGTTACTTGTAAATCATATTCTTCCACAAACTCTCTTTCAATTGCCGCTGCAGCACTTTCTCCAAACTCAATCGACCCACCAGGCAAACGATAAAGTGAAACTTCCANNCATCCCCCACTGATGGTTAGTTGAACCATTCGGGCTCTTACGGGCAGTTATCTCCCACATCTTCTTTGCCTTCTCTGAATCTTGAGATGGGAGTCTTACTGCCCGTTAGTGCGGGATAAAACTCTTCGTTTGTATCACATTGAATCAATCTACTTATCCTATCACGATTAAAAATCAACGCTTCCGCCCTCAACAAAGGTCGCGCTCTATCTCTTCCTTCCAAATAAATAATATGTTAAAAATATACTTCTCTATTTCAACACCAATACCTTCTTAATAAAGCGAAACCTCTATCAGCAAGGGCTTACTGCACACGAATAGCGGGATAAAATCCGACAATCCTGCTATTTCTTCCAGAAATCATTCTGAAGACGGATGACAAATACAGAAAATATACTATAATTACTTTGTTGCCCGAAAATTTCAGAAAGAGAAAGGGAGCGATTTTTCGTGAAAACGAAACTATTAGCGCTGCTATTAGCTATGATGGTCTTTTTAATTCCAACAGCTTCATACGCAGACGTGATTGAGGGAGAGTCTATTGTTACATTAGGAGAAAATTTAACAGAGCAGCAAAAACAACAGCTTCTTGAAGAAATGAAAGCGCCAAAAGATGCGCAAATTATTACAGTATCAAATGCGGAAGAACATAAATATTTAGATGGAGTTGTACCAAACGCACAAATCGGCACAAAAGCAATTTCTTCTTCTATGATTACGTATACCAAAAAAGGATCTGGTCTTGTTGTACAAGCGCATAATATTAATTGGGTAACAGATGCAATGTATACAAACGCATTAATTACAGCAGGTGTAAAAGATGCGAATATATACATAACAGCACCATTTAAAGTGTCAGGAACTGCAGCTTTAACAGGTTTAATGAAGGCTTACGAAACAACATCGAAAAAAGAAATTCCAGAAGAAGTAAAAAAAGTTGCAAACGAAGAAATGGTTCAAACCGCAAAACTTGGTGACGAAATCGGGAATGATAAAGCTGTACAACTTGTTGCAAACGTTAAAGAAGAAATAGCAAAAGAGCAACCAAAAACAACAGAAGATTTACGTTCACTCATTAAAAAGGTTGCAGATCAACTTGGAATTACATTAACTGATGAACAACTCAATAATTTAGTAGCACTCTTTGACAAAATGAAAAACCTAAATATCGATTGGGATCAAGTTAGTAACCAATTAAATAAAGCGAAAGACCATGTTTCATCGTTTCTAAGTTCCGACGAAGGTCAGGGCTTTTTAGATAGTCTAAAAGGTGTATTCTCTAGCTTTATTGACTTTATTAAATCACTATTTAATTAAAAAAAGCTCGTCAATGACGAGCTTTTTTTATGCTAATAACGGGAGTTGCATAATTGCTTCTTCTACAGAACGAACAACATGACTCGCTTTTTCTTTCACATATGGATGAGCATGATGCAGTGTAAAAGAATGCGGCGTCACAGAAAACATTGAAATATCATTAAAGGAATCCCCGATACACGCTACTTCATGCGCTTCTACTTGTAAGTGTTCCATTAAAAGTTGCAGTGCACTTCCTTTACTAATTCCAACTGGCATAATATCCACATATCTCTTTCCCGAAATCACTACTTCTGCTTTGCCTTGAAACTTGTTTCGCAGCTCTTCATCTAACATTGTAATTTTTGCTTCTTCTCCATATACAAATAATTTTGCGGGATGAATAGTTTGTCCAAACTCTTCATCTAATGTCTCCACTTCTGCGATTTTCACTTGAATATATTCTTCAAACATACGATGATGCTCATTTTTCTTTTTCGTATATCGATGCTCCTTCGCACATACAATATCCGCCATCTCTTTTTCATGTATATATTTATATATTTCCCGGGCAATCTCACGATTAAAAGTCGATTCGTGGAGCATTTCCCCTTCTTTCGTTAATAAGACCGCACCATTTAACCCTGTTGTATAATAAGGGAAAGCGAATTGCTTCACAGCATCGTGAATACGATGAGTAAAACGGCCAGAAGCAAAACAAATATCCGTTCCTTTCTCTGCTAGCCAGCATAATGCTTTTTCATCATCTCGACGAATCCGGTTCACATTATAAACGAGTGTATCATCTAAATCGCTCACAAATAACTTAATCATGTAATCTCCCCTTCCATACAACATATGTACTTCTAGTGTACAAAAGAAATGTTATGTTTTTGTTAAAAACATATAAATTTATAATAAAAATGAGCAGAAGTTTCCTTTTGCTCATTTTTGTCGTTTTATATTTTGTGGATGAACTATACTTGGACGCACTTTCAAACTAGAAATAGACGGCCGAATCAAAACTTTCACCAATGCGCCCCAATCAAATGGAAGAAATGGCCAAAGGTACGGTGTTTGCAAACTTTTAATCGATGCTAAAAATAAAATTAACAATGTCATTCCAATAACAAATCCTGTATCCCGAAATATAGCTGTACATATGATGAGGAATAATTTAGCAATCTTATTCCCTAATCCTAATTCATAACTT
The DNA here is from genome assembly GCF_002560985.1 of Bacillus sp. AFS018417. NCBI lineage: Bacteria > Bacillati > Bacillota > Bacilli > Caryophanales > Bacillaceae > Bacillus > Bacillus sp. AFS018417. Next base: position 98,399 of record NZ_NTTM01000053.1, on the reverse strand, counting down.
GGTGTTGCAAATGATCCAATCATAGAAATGGCAGTATATAAAATAACTTCTGGTACAAATAAACCGACATCTATTGCCACTTGACCAATTAATACAGCTGAAATTAACCCGGCTGCTGATGACAGTGGTGTTGGTGTATGGATAGATGCTAGTCGCAAAAATTCCAATCCTACTTCCGCTAAAATAATTTGCAAGAAAATTGGTAAATTTGTCGTTTTATTCGGTCCAATAAACGCAAGTTTTTCTGGCAATAAAGTAGGATCAAGTACAAACGCAAGCCAAAGTGGTAATAAGAACAGTGAAAATAATATTCCGAGAAATCGAGTCCAACGTAAAAACGTTCCGACAGCAGGATTTTGACGAAACTCCTCAGCATGCTGTACATGATGAAAATATGTTGTTGGTGTAATAATTGCGCTAGGGGAAGTATCTGTCAATAGTAAAACATGTCCTTCTAGCAAATGATTCGCAGCGACGTCTGGTCTTTCTGTATATCGAATAAGCGGAAAAGGATTGTATCCTTGTTTGACAAGAAACTCCTCAATGGTTTTATCAGCCATCGTTATACCATCGATTTGAATATTTTCTAATTCTTGCTTTATTATTTTCACTAAGTCTGGATTCGCAATATCTTGTACATATGCGATACAAATATCCGTTTGTGACCGCTCGCCTACCCGTATCATCTCATGCCGCAAGCGAGGATCACGAATACGCCGCCGAATAAGACCTGTATTCACAATAATATTTTCAACAAATCCATCGCGGGCCCCTCTAACAACTTTCTCTGTATCCGGCTCTGTCGGAGTTCGTCCTGGATAACTACGAACATCTATTACAAATGCTTCTGTTTCTCCCTCAACAAAAATAACGATTAAACCTGATAAAACTTGAAATATTACATCTTCCATCGTCTTTATTTTACTTACTTGCTGATGAATAAGACGATTTTCTAACAACTTTAAGGTATCTTCATACCTTTGTATTTCATTTGTATCAACAACCTCCTCCAAAATATGTATAATATAGTTCGTATCGCACAAACCGTTCACAAACAGAACACCAATTTCTTTATCTAAAATACGAAATTTTCGAATCCCTACATCAAACGTGACACCAAGTCCAACTGTTTGTTTTAAATAATTTTCATTATCGCTTAAAAATGAAGAAATTGGTATACTAGTCTTTTGTTTGTTGGTCATAAAACCCACTCCTTTCTAAAATTACTTGAATTGCTTTTTTTGTAATAGGTGATCCACGCTTCCAGTCATCATTTCCGTACATTTTTCCAATATCTCCAATTCCAACAATAATGGGGACATGTAGTTCATCTAAACAGTAAACGGTATCACCGTTAATCCTTCCTATTTCAACATCCGCTAACCCAAACTTATCAACACCATATTCAGTTAACCGTCCTTCTCGATCGATGCTTACATCAACGCGGGCCCATTCCCAATGATGCGTATTAGAAGCGACAGCTAACACGCCAAGCACGTCAATTTGTTTATTCGTTGCTACATATTTTAGTGCTTTTTCTCCTGAACCTTCTCCAATATATCCACTATCATCAAACATAACAAAAACTGGGTCATGTGGTGTTTGCATGATAAGCTCAACAATCTTTCTCCCTGTTAATTTCGTTGGATTACTTTGTGATGCCGAAATACATCGTCCCCCAAACTCCTTTGTCAGTAACTCGATTGTTCGCTGTGCATATTCATCTCCGTCTGTCACCAAAATAACCCTTCTTCTCATCTTGTTTATCCTTTCGGTTTAAAAATAAGTGCTGCTAAAAATGCAAATAAAATTGCTGCTGAAATTCCAACAGATGTTAACTTAAACATACCCATTCCAATCCCAAGATAACCATGCTTTTCTGCAGCTTCCATCGCACCATGTAATAAAGAATGACCAAAACTTGTAATAGGAACAGTCGCTCCTGCTCCAGCAAACTGAATTAATTTATCATAAATTCCAAATCCATCTAAAATAGCGCCAGCTACTACGAAGATTGCCATAACATGTGCAGGTGTTAATTTTGTAAAATCTAACAGTAGTTGTCCAATAACACAGATTGCACCTCCAACTACAAACGCATATATAAATTCCACATATTACACCCCTTTTATTCTTTCAAATACGATACCGTGTGCAATCGTTGGAATCGTTTCTTTTTGTTGAATCATAATCGGATTTAACAAGGCACCTGTTGCTACAACAAAAATCCGTTGTAAATTCCCCTTTCTCATTTCTTTCATTAAATGTCCATATGTCACAACTGCAGAGCAGGCACAGCCACTTCCCCCTGCAAATACTTGCTGGTCGTCTCTATAAATCATTAAACCGCAATCATTATAGACATTACCTATGTCATAACCTTCATCTAACAAAAGTTGCCGCGTAATTGGTGTTCCGACCGCAGATAAATCACCCGTCACAATTAAGTCATAATCTGCAGCACTTCTTTTTAAATCTTCAAAATGCTGTTGAATTGTATGGGCTGCAGCAGGCGCCATAGCAGATCCCATATCAAACGGATCTGTTATGCCTAAATCTTGAACTTTTCCAATGGTTGCTGATGTTACTTTAATTGAACTTCTTTCACGACTAATTAAAGCTGTACCAGCTCCTGTAACAGTAAACGTCGCTGTAGTTGGTTTTTGTCCTCCGTACTCTGTTGGATAACGAAATTGCCTTTCAGCAGTGGCATTATGACTACTAACTGTTGCTAATACGCGATTTGCAAATCCACCATCAATAAATGCAGCGCCAACAGCTAGAGTCTCCATAGAAGTTGAACATGCTCCAAACATTCCTAGAAATGGAATCGACAGTTCTCTAGCAACATAATTTGCTGTAACCGTTTGATTTAATAAATCTCCAGCTAAAAAAAAATCGATATCAGATGCTTGCAGTTTTTCTTTTCGCAATACTTGTTGAATTGAATCTCTCATTAATCGTCTTTCTGCTAGCTCCCAATTCTCTTCTCCACAATGCAAATCATCATATGTAATATCAAAACTATCTCCAAGCGGTCCCTCCGCTTCTTCCGGCCCAACAGCCGTTCCTGTCGCATTCACATATACATCATTTTGAAATACCCACGTTTGTTTCCCAGTTAATCTCATCTGTCTTCTCCTTTACTTACAAAAAGTGAAACTTCCCTTAGTGATTTCCCATCTCACCTATCCTCTTCGTTTTCTCTGAATCTTAAGGTGAGAGATTACTGCCATTAGGGCGAGATAAACAGCTTCCATGTATACCGAATGAGACCTACAACATACGCTCCAACAACGCCAAATACAATTACACTTCCAGCAATCTTGAACATATTAGTGGCAATCCCAAGAACAATCCCTTCACTGCGGTGTTCCATTGCTGCACTCACCATTGAATTTGCAAATCCAGTAACCGGGATTGCTGATCCTGCCCCTGCAAATTGTCCAAGTTTATCATATACACCAATCCCCGTTGAAATGGCCGACAATAATATTAATGTTGTGATTGCTGGATTTCCCGCATTTTTCTCCGTAAAATCAAAATAGTGTATATACATCTTCATCAAAGCTTCACCTAATATACAAATAAGCCCTCCCACAACAAAAGCCTTGACGCAATTCATAACATAGTTAGGTTTTGATTGATACTTTTTCACGTTATTTGTATAATCATCTTTCAATTTTCGCGGTGTCATTTACATACCTCCTATTTCACAAAATAAATCCAATGAAATAAAGAACCTACCACCTTACCAAGAACAAGTGCGATAAGAAGAATAACAATTTTCCCATCAACCCCAACACGTTTTGCCAATATCGGAAGTACATTCAGCACTTCTGTTAAGGCAGCGGCAAGCATTCCAATAAATGTGCCACATAACAATCCAAGGAGCAAAAGCCAATACGGTGAAGCCACCAATGTGATATCGCGTAAACTGCACCATGCGCCGCTTAATGCACCGCTCACAACAGCCCATTCATAATATTGAACACGATGACCACTTTTTGTTAACTGAGCAAGCCTTGGAATCACACCTAATACAGTTAAAAATGCAACGTATCCTCCTCCAACAGCAATTCCACCAGCAAATCCAATAAAGATTACCCCGATATATTCAATCATTTGGGATTTTCTTTATCATTTCTTTATTTTCATTCATCATCACATATTGATCGAGAGATTGCTGGTATTGGAACATTTCAACTTCTAATGGGCTCGGTTCCTCATTAATGCGTTTTTGAAAAACATGATTAAAAAAAAGAATCATTCCAAGTCCAAGTCCTAACGAATATGGGATTTGAAATAAAAGTGGCTTTTTATTGTTTTCTCCTGTAATCATGTAATACAAGCGTTGATGTACTTGCTGCATACTAACGTCTTCATGAAAATAAATAATTGCAAGGGCAGCTCCCACAAATAGTAATAGCCAAACCATTCCAAAAAAAAATGGATTTACTCGTTTTTTCTCATATACGATTTCAACAATAGTTTGTGCTGAACCAAGCAAATTAATTTGTAAGCTGCTAGAATACTGTTGAATGCGCTGAATGACTTTCATCACATCAATTACCACATGCGTTTTATCTTTCTTTGTAATTTTGTATACAGCCTGTCGTTTTATTTCGTCTACAATGTCTGAATCTCCAACTACTTGTGCAACATCACCAACTTTAATCTCATAAGCAGGCGACACTTGCAGGCGACTTCTCATCTTTACATATATCGTTTGCTCCACTCCAATCACCTCTTAACTATTCCTCGTAGTTGTAGTATGGATATTGGAAAATTTTCTAATACAACTTTTTTTGAAATAAAAAAACGAATAGACTATTCGCCTATTCGGTCCTTCATTTGCTTTAATATTTTCTTTTCTAGCCGTGACACTTGTACTTGAGAAATTCCTAAGCGCTCCGCTACTTCCGATTGCGTTTGATCTTTATAATACCGTAAATACACAATCAGTCGTTCACGTTCATCTAATTCACGAATCGCTTCTTTTAAAGCAATCTTATCAAACCACTTCGTTTCAGAACGATCCGCAATTTGATCTAAAATGGTAATAGGATCACCATCATTTTCATACACCGTTTCATGTATGGATGATGGCGTACGGCTTGCTTCTTGCGCCATTACAACTTCTTCTGGCGTTAACTCTAGCGCCTCTGCTATTTCAGTAACTGTCGGTGCACGGCCATACTCTTTTGATAATTCATCTTTCATTTTGCGAATTTTATTTCCAGTTTCCTTTAAAGAACGACTTACTTTCACTGTCCCATCATCACGTAAGAAACGTTGAATTTCTCCAATAATCATTGGGACCGCATATGTTGAGAACTTTACATCAAAAGATAAATCAAATTTGTCGACAGATTTTAGCAAACCAATACAACCAATTTGAAACAAGTCTTCCGGCTCATAACCACGATTTAAAAAACGTTGTACAACCGACCAAACAAGTCTCATATTATTTTGTATAATTAAATCTCTCGCTCCTTGATCACCATCTTGACTTCTTTGAATTAATTCTTTTAACTCGTGATCCTTTAACTGCCCTTTTCCTTTTCCTTTTTCACTTCTGACCTCTATGTCCATAGGCAATTCTCCTTAATTGCATAGAGCGTTACTTTTTGATAGATACTTCGTCAAATGGATCGTTGTCCCGAAAGATTCATTAGAAATAACCTCTACTTCGTCCATAAAATTTTCCATAATGGTAAATCCCATTCCGGAACGCTCTAATTCGGGTTTTGTTGTAAAAAGGGGTTGCCTTGCTTCATCTAAATCTAGAATTCCAATCCCTTCATCACGAATCGTTAACTTTACCATGTCATCTTCCAAAATAACCGTAATATACACAATGCCATCTGCATGCCCTTCATACCCATGAATAATAGCATTTGTTACCGCCTCAGACACAACTGTTTTCACTTCAGTTAACTCTTCCATCGTTGGATCGAGCTGTGCAATAAAAGCCGCAACCGTAACCCGAGCAAACGATTCATTTTGACTTAATGCTGAAAATTGAAGGTTCATTTCATTTCTCATCTACGCCACCCCCAATGTCGCGAGCGCATGCGCTTCATTTTCTTCTAAACGAATAATTTTAAATAGCCCTGACATCTCAAACAAGCGCTTTACAGCAGGAGAAATTGCACATACAACCATTTCTCCGCCTAAGCTTTTGACATGTTTATATCTTCCTAACACAACACCAAGACCAGAGCTATCCATAAATGCTAATTGCTCTAAGTTTAAAATAATATGATGAACATGATGCGTCTCAATCATATCAGTGACTTTCGCTCGCAACTCTTCGGCAGCATGATGATCCAGTTCGCCTGCTAAACGAACACATAAGACGTCACGCTTTACTTCTAAATGAATGGAAAGACTCACCCTATTTCCTCCTTACATTCAAAATTCGCGTATACACGCAAAACATATAAGAAGTTTTTCTCTAAAATAAATGTAGAATCCTTCCACCTGACAAAAGAAGTACTATTTCGTCATAAAATGAACCTTCTAGCAACATCTCTTACCATTGAAATAACAACAAACTCAACAAAAGAAAGCGGCAACAAAATTGCCGCTATTTCGATGTCGAAAACATCCCAAAACTTCGTTTAAATAACTCCCACCAGCTTGCTGCTGCGACATCCTCTTTCGCAACAATTGTCTGTTTGAGTAATACTTGATTATCTTTTTTTATGACAAGTGTACCTAAAGCATCTCCTTTTTTAATTGGAGCTTTCACTTTTTCCTCAGCCACTACTTCTTTTTTGATATTTTTCATCGTTTCTCCCTTTTTCATTAGTAGAGAAACATTGTCAGACGCAACTAAGTCGACTGTTTCTTTTTTCCCTTTTCCTACTTTTACCGTCTGAATTTTTTCGCCTCTTGTATACATTTTTTTCGTCATATATTGACTAAATGCATAATCAAGAAGCTTCGTTACTTCCGCATTCCGTTCTTTTGATGTTGGAGATCCCATGACAACAGAAATAACGCGCATGCCATTTCGTTCTGCAGATGCTGTTAAACAATATTTTGCCTCTGTTGTAAAGCCTGTTTTCACGCCATCAACACCTGGATAGAAACGAACAAGCTTATTTGTATTTACAAGCCAAAATTTCTTATCCGTATCTTCTCGTAAATAATCTTCATATTTACCTGTATATTTACGAATTAACGGATATTTCATTAATTCCTTTGCCATAACTGCCATATCATATGCTGTTGAATAATGGTTCTTGGCTGGAAGGCCTGTTGGATTTTGAAAATGAGTATTTTTAAGTCCTAAATCTTTTGCTTTTCTATTCATCATGTCTACAAATCCTTCTTCTGACCCAGCAATGTGTTCAGCAACTGCAACTGATGCATCATTTCCAGATGCAATTGCAATGCCTTTTAACATTTCATTGACTGTCATTTCTTCACCAGGCTCCAGGAAAATTTGTGATCCGCCCATAGAAGCTGCATGTTCACTCGTTCTCACTTTATCTTTCAGTGTTAGCTTTCCTTTTTCAATTTGCTCCATAATGAGTAGCATGGTCATAATTTTTGTCATACTAGCAGGTGGCAACTTTTCATTTGGATTTTTTTCAAATAAAACTTTTCCCGTATCCTGTTCAATAACAATCGCTGACGATGCTTGTTCCGCTAGCTTTGGTTTTGTTTCTGCTTCTTTTTTCTCAGACTGCGCAAAACCAATTGGAACAGCGGAAAGCAATAACATGAAACAAACCAGTATTCCAATCAATCGCTTCATGACTAACCCTCCATTCTATATCACACCTATCTTTTCCAGATGAAGGGTTTTTATACCATCTTTTTCTAAAAATAGCATTGACAAACAAAAGTATGCTATATATTGTATTAAGTGTATTACGTTTAATAGTACACTTAAAAATTCATCAGGAAGGAGGCATTGCTCTTGCACATTCAACTTGATCCAAGAAGCAACACTCCGATATGGGAACAAATTGTTCACAACGTAAAGGAACTAGTTTTAAAAGCAATGCTCGCACCAAATGATAAACTCCCTTCTGTTCGGGAACTTGCCTCTTCACTCGTGATAAATCCAAATACAGTGAGTAAAGCGTATCAAGAGTTAGAACGACAAGGAATTATTGAAACGCTGCGCGGCAAAGGAACATTTGTATGCCAATCGATTACTCCAACACAAGATGAAAGGAAAATTGCTATGGTGGAAAAACAATTTCATCAATTATTACTAGAAGCTTCATATCTCGGTATTTCAAAAGAAAAAATTCATGATTGGATTGATTCATACTATAAAGAATTAGGGGGAAATACTCATGCTGAAGGTGACAAACGTAAAGAAAACAATTGATAATCAAATAATATTAGAAGATATTTCATTTACTTTAAAAAAAGGAAGCATCGTCGGATTACTTGGGAGAAACGGAGCTGGAAAAACAACACTATTGCGAACACTTGTTGGAATATTAAATCCAGATGAAGGAACTGTTACATATAACGAAATAGACGTGCACAAACATCCTGAAGTGAAACAAACGGTTGTATATGTCCCAGACTCTACAAACGTATTAAGCGGATATACAGTAAAAGAAATCGTAAAATTTTATAAGGCAGTTTATCATAATTTCAATGAAGACTATTTTTATAAACTACTAGAGCGCTTTAACTTACCAGAGAAACGTATTCGCAGCTACTCTCGTGGAATGAAAGCTTTGCTAGCAATGATTTTAGCTTTTTCTACTGGAGTAGAATATATAATTTTAGATGAGCCGACAAATGGACTTGATCCTATCGTAAAAAGACAGATTCTTCAGTTTTTAATCGAAGAAGTGGCAGAGCGAGAAATTACCATTCTCATTTCTACACATCACCTAGATGAAGTCGAAAAAATCGCAGACACAGTCATCATTTTAAAAGATCATACAATTGCATCTATCACAGCTTTAGAAGATACAAAATCACGCTATGCAAAAATTCAAGTAGCTTACGAACGCTCACTACCACAAAAGCTAGTGAATTTATGTAATGTGAAAGTATTAAACCAAACAGGAAAAGTATATACCGTCTTAATCGAAGGCAACGTAGCAGCTACGTTAGAAAAATTTCATAAAGAGCAGCCGCTCTTATTAGAAGAATTACCAATGTCACTTGAGGATGTATTTGTTACGGCTTTTGAGGAGGGATCACATGTTTCATAAAGCGTTATGGATGCGAACGTATAAACAAGGGAAATATATTGTTCTATTGTTTTGGTTAAGTAGTTTATATTTGTTACCTTATGAATATTATAGTGCTGCTCAATCAGAGCTTAGCCGGTCTAAAATGAAATTTGATGATTATGTTTATTATTATTCCTATTCTTTTAATACATTTGACACCATCTTCTTACAAGGTATCATTCTCATTGCACTTGCTTGCGTCTTGATTGGATGGGAACGAAATAATCAATCAACTGATTTTCTTTTCTCTATGCCTTTTAAAAGAAAAGATATCTTTTTAACAAAATGGTTATTTGGCGTGTTGAACATTATTACAGTAAATATCATTTGTTGGATAAGTATGTATGGAATAAAGAACGTATCGTTTCACGATCAGTATCAAATATTTACTCCATTCCACACTTACTTTTTATACGCTATGATTGTACTCATTGCAACCTATACATTCACTTTATTTATCGGTACCATTACCGGAAATATTTTCTCACAAAGTAGCTTAACTGCAATTCTATTATTTCTACCATACGGTTTAGTATTGTTAATATCCGGATTTGTATATACTCATACGAGAGATTCAGTAGAAGCATTAGGAGAAATAGAGCGTAAAACTCATGAATACTTACAACATGTAAGTATCGTTGCACCGTTAGAGTCTTTCAACATTCATTTTAATTACCATCCTATCGCGAAGTTCGATGAGCACGGAAATGAAATTTCCACATTGCCGCAAGACGATCCAAAGGAAACGACATCTGTTCCATCTGCGTGGAAATTACTGACGCCATTTGCTTATATCATTATCTTTTTACCAATCGCAACTTTTCTTTACACACGTGCTCCAAACGAACAAAACGGAAAAATACTATTGTTTCCACAGTTACAGAAATGGTTTGTTGGTTGTACTGTTCTTTGTTTTGCTTTATTTGGGGGTAGATTACTCGGAGGAAGAGATGCATTCCTTTCTTATTACGTCGGTTTTTTCATAGCCAGCATTGTCAGCTACTTCGTTTTTACATATCTACTTAAATGGAAATTTTCTTTCGGTGGAAAGTAACGATACCATTTTAATCAAAAAGAATATACGTATAAATTGAGGTGAATTACATGTTTCATAAACCGTTATGGATGCAAAACTGGAAGCAAGGTAAATATGTCATTATGTTATTTTGGCTAAGTACGTTGTATCTCTTACCATATGAATATTATACAAATGCACAGCACGAAGCTAAGTACTTGCACGACACTACGGATACTTATTATTCATATCATTTGAGCGGAGACAGTCCTACATTTTTTCCTGCTCTACTATTAATTGGATTGGCTACTATATTAATAGGATGGGAACGTCATAATCAATCGATCGATTTTCTTTGGTCTATGCCATTTAAACGCTCCCACCTGTTTTTATCAAAATGGTTATTCGGTACGGTTCATATCGTAAGTGCACTTAGCGTAAGTTGGTTTCTTATGTATATCGTCTACAAAACTACGATACATGCTCAGTATCAATCATTTACGTTGTTTCACCTATACTTCGTGTATACGATTGTTACATTGATTGCAGTGTACACATTAGCTCTCTTTATCGGAACGATTACAGGAAATATTGTCCCGCAGAGTGCGCTAAGTTATATTATAGTGGTTTTCCCCCTCTATATTTTTCAGCTTGCGTTTCCTTTCTTTGCATTGCATGTTGATTTATCACAACAAAAATATAATAATGCTTATAATAAAAGTTCACTGTATACAGAAAACACAAGTATTATAGCTCCCCTTGCTCATCTCACTATTAGCTACGACTATGATCCACATAGAGAAGCTATAAAAAATGAAGACGGAACTATACATGCAGGACCTACTTATCACCATATTCCGTCTGCTTGGACACTACTAAGTCCTGCAATTTATATGATTATTTGTCTTCCATTAGGAACCTACTTATATGCACGTTCACCAAATGAACACAATGGAAAAATACTGCTATACCAAAAACTGCATGTCTATTTCTTAACATGCACTTCTATTTGTTTCGGACTTCTTGGCAGTGAAATTTTCACTGATGGCAGTAAATCTATCCCGCTTCACTATATGTATTTTATAGGATTTGGTATTCTGACATATTTCATTTTACAGCGAATGTTAAAGCATAAACTTTCTTTATATGCAAAATAGCCTCCTAGTCAGGAGGCTATTTTCAACGTGTCGAAAAACAATCTTATCACTATACACTTGCCTTTCTCCCCTCCTCTTTACAATTGAAAGAGGAGTTTTCATATGTACTATGTAGAACAGAACCTGAAAAAGTGAGTCACACTTCGTTTGCTGCGCGGTTCTAGCATAGATTTAACCTACAAAAAAAACAGAAGAAGGAAAGATAGTCTACAATGTGATCCCCCTTTATAGTAAAATACAAAAGGTATAAACTGAATTTTTAGATATTTTAACGTGAACTGAAATAATTCTGAGCGTGGAAAAAGCAGATAAGGGGGAGACTTACATGAGATCCATTGAAAAGGATACATTGTGGAAACTTATAGAAGTATCTAGGGGTAAGCATCCAGCAACAGTTTGGATTACAGGAGGAATTGTGCTTAATGTATACACAGGAGAGTTGGAAAGAAAAGATATCGTTTTGTATGAAGATCGTATTGCTTATGTAGGAATGCAGAAACCGCAAATTGATGAGAAAACGCAAATTATAGATGCGTCCAGTTTTACATTAGTTCCAGGATACATCGAACCTCATGCACATCCGTATCAGTATTATAATCTTACATCATTTGGAGAATTCGCTTTAAGCTTAGGTACAACGACTTTAGTGAATGATAATCTAATATTTTATTTAAATACAGATCAGAAAGATTTTGAATATTTAATGGACTACAGTAGCCATTTGCCTGTTAAAAATTATTGGTGGGCAAGGATGGATCCACAAAGCAACCACCCGGATATGTTAGCAAAATTCACGACTGAGCGCTTGGTCAGTTTACTTGGTCATAAGCGGGTTATACAAGCTGGCGAATTAACTGCTTGGCCTGCTGCCTTAGCTGGTGATGAAACAATACTTGAAGGAATAGCAGAAGCACGGAGGCTGGGCAAAAGAATTGAGGGGCATAACCCAGGAGCTTCCAGTGAAACCTTAAATGCTTTGGCAGCACTCGGTGTTACGGCTTGTCATGAAGCTATCACTGGAGAGGAAGTAATCAGAAGGCTTCGTTTAGGTATGTATGCAGCTTTGCGTCACTCCTCTATACGTCCTGATTTGCCGGGCCTAATCAAAGATTTACAAGAGCTCAACTTTGATTTTTCTTCCGCTTCAAGGCTTATGTTAACAACAGATGGCTCTATGCCTCCGTTTCTTCAACATGGATTGATGGACTATCTTATTAAGATTTCTCTCGATAATGGTGTTCCTTTCCATGCCGCTTATCGGATGGCCACTTTGAATCCCGCAACATATTATGGATTGGATCAAGAAATCGGTGGAATCGCTCCGGGACGAGTCGCAGATATTCTATTTCTCGAGGATATAAGCAAACCTTCCCCTGTCAAGGTTATAGCAAACGGACAGCTGGTTGTGACAAACGGGCAGCTCTTGAAGCCGTTTCCTGCATGTGATTGGCGACAATTGCAATTTGAACCCATGCACATAGAATGGCGCGTTCAGCCGGAATGGCTGGATATGACCGCTGAACATCCGGAAGTCCCTGTAATAGAAATGCTTAATGCGGTTATTACAAAATCCATTCCAGAAGCATTGCCGCTAAAACAAGGCATTATTGAGTTAGAAGCTAGAGAAGGATATTGTTATGTCAGTCTTATTGATCAAAAGGGAAAATGGGTTACTAACAGTATATTAAAAGGATTTGCCAATCACCTAGATGCTGTAGCGACAACCTACACAGCATCTCAAGATATCGTTGTTATAGGGCAAAACAAAGAGATCATGGTGAAAGCTGTAAACCAACTGCTCGATCAAGGGGGCGGTACCATATTAATGGAAGGCGAGGAAACCTTATTCAATTTGGAATTGCCACTTGGAGGGAAAATGAGCAAGTTGCCTATGCATGAACTGATTGTAAAAACGACGGGGCTTGTGCAACTTCTGAAGGAGAGAGGACATCAACATATCGATCCATTATATACAATGTTCTTTTTAACATCGACCCATCTACCGGCTGTACGCTTAACAGCTGAAGGAGTATATTCTATTAAAGAGAATGCGGTTGTGTCTTCGGTTAAGAAAATAAAGGGTGACTATTTTGTAAGATAAAGTGAAACTTCCATCAGTTGGGGGTTTTTCATCCCCTACTGATGGTTAGTTAAACCAATCTGGCTTTTACGGGCAGTTATTCCCCATCTATCTTCTTCGCTTCTCTCTCAATCTTAAAGTGGGGGTCTTACTGCCCGCAAATAGCGAGATAAACAACGTGAAAATAGCCTCCTAGTCAGGAGGCTATTTTGCATTCTTTCGTCTTTCGCTATATGCCTTCTCTTCGTCTGTCCCAAATCCATCATCGTTTGTCACGATTTGATCTGTCGGTGCGACAACACTTTCAGCAATTTTCCAGTCCCCATACTCTTGTACAAATACTTGTAAAAAGTAATTTATTCCATTTAGTTGGTATGGATTTTCTTTTTTCACGTCATACTGCACAGCTAAATAGTACACTTGTACATTTTCTTCCCCAAATTTTGACACATACTGAGAAACCCGCGGAATATAAACAGAAGCTTTAGCCAGTGAAATTTGTTTTACTTTTACGAGGGAAGAATGTTTTATATTATGTAAAGTATCTTGATGATGAATGCTATCACTATGATGAAACAAAACAGAAGTTTGCATCGAGCGCATCCATAATTGTGAGTATAAAACAGGCTTATGATTTGAGATATATTCTAGTTCTTTTTGTACAATTTGATTTGGAGACGCTGCACTTATCTCTATACTGTAACATAGTAAACATATACCGATAATTCCAAAAGAAACAATACGTTTCATAGTCTGCCTCCTATTCCATATAGGTAAAGTATAGGAATGTAGGTCTGTTTTTATGCAGCGCATCCGTTCTGTAGTATGATGAAGCCATAAAAAATAGAAAAGCAAAAATTGCTTTTCTATTTTTTATAGAACTCTGCCAAAGAGCTCTAGTACCATTTCAATTTCTTGATCGCTCCAGTCCTGGAACTTCTCTCTATAATATTCTTTTCGAACATTTTCAAGCTTTTCGGCAACATCTTTCCCGGTATCCGTAATTTCTAAATAAACAATGCGCCTGTCTGAATCAGAGCGCTTTCTCGTTACAAGCCCCTTACGAACAAGACGATCTGTAACCGCTGTAATATGACTCGATGTAACATTCACTTCACTTGCAATTTGCGATGCCATTTGCGGACTTTTCCAATATAATGCACGCAGTACAGAAAACTCATTCCATGGCATATGTTCAGAAAAGAGTTCATTAATATCATTTTGTAATAAACGAATCATTTTCCGAAAGGAGATAGATAAGTCTAAAATAAGTGCTTCTCGTTTTTCGTTCACTGTTCTCGACCCTTTTTTATAATATTTACACATATTATAATGCATGAATACCTTAATTGTATATATTTTCTTTCTACTTAGATTTCCCACTATATTTCTAAATTTAAGGAAAAAGTGGACTCACTTCTTTCATATAAATAGAGAAAGGAAGGTGAACAGTTATGCAAATTGGAATGCCCCCATATTTACATGAGTTACGTAATGGTAAAGAAGCAACTGTTACTGTACAAGGTGAAGGTGTCGTAAAAGCAAAACCTGATGTTGTCGTGTTAACAATTGGTGTTCGTACTGAAGGTACAAATGTAAAGCAAGCACAAGAAGAAAATGCTGCTCTTTCTGCTAAATTACTTGATTCTTTGAAACAACTTGGAATTACAGAGCAAAATATCAAAACGCTTTCCTACACCATTACACCACAATATGAATACGTGAACGAAAAGGCTGTGTTACGCGGTTATCAAGTTGAGCATTTATATGAAATTATTGTGTTGAATGTACAAAAAGCAGGGGAAGTATATGAAGCAGCTGTAGCAAACGGGGCAAATGTCGCCAAAGGACTTGTATTTCGCGTTTCAGAGCCTAATGCTTATTACAAACAAGCATTAGTACTCGCTGTGCAAAATGCCCAAGAAAAAGCAAGGACGATTGCTAGTACATATAATCTAAATGTAAATCCCATTCCCATTTCTGTCGTTGAAGAGTCCTCTCATATGCCGCGGGAATTTGTTGCTTATTCCGCTGTCCATAGCGGTGCTCCTCCTATTCAATCAGGAGAATTGGAAATCATTTCGACTGTCCGTGCTATTTTCACCTATATTTAATTGTACATCTAGTAAAAAAGAAAACGTTCTCATTTTTTTATTGTAAAAACTCTTTGTTTTGTTATAATAATAGACGGTGAGTCCTATATAGGGATATCACGGGTGGGAGAGGGATATGAAAAAGAAGGTTTAACATGAAAGGAATCCTTGAAAAAACATTTAAATTAGACCTACATCACACATCACCAAAACAAGAAGTACTTGCTGGTGTAACATCATTTTTCACGATTGTTTATATTATGATTGTGAATGCATCTATTTTATCAGATGCTGGTATTCCTCTTGAAGCAGGAATTTTAGCAACTGTATTCAGTTCATTTGTCGGATGTCTATTGATGGCATTTTGGGCAAATGCACCAGTAATCCTTGTACCAGGTATGGGGGTAAATGCGTTTTTCACGTACACAGCTGTGCATACGCTTGGTTTAACTTGGCAAGAAGCATTAGCAGCTGTCTTTATCGCTGGTATTATTTTTACAATTGCCGCGTTTACACCTATTGCTCGTACACTTTCCAGTGCAATTCCACAGTCGTTAAAAGAAGCGATTACTGTCGGTATCGGGCTATTTTTAGCATTTATCGGCTTACAAAAAGGTGGTCTTGTCGTTGCGAATTCAAACACTGCTGTTGCATTAGGAAAATTAAGTAGTCCAGTTGTTCTAGCTACACTGCTTACGCTTATTGTTGCATTAGTTTTGTTTATTCGTAATGTACGTGGAAACTTTTTATGGACCATTGCAATTGGAACCGGAATTTCCTGGTTATTTGGTATTGTTGATACAAGTCAAGTTGGCAATAGTTCATTTTCATTTGCTAACTATGGTGATGTTTTTGGTGCAATGTCGTTTGGGAAACTGACTTCTTTACCATTTTTAATTGCAACGTTCTCATTGAGTATGGTACTCATTTTTGAAAACATGGGACTTTTGCACGGTTTATTAGAAGATCAGCGTAAATTCCCTCGCGCTTATCAAGCAAATGCAATTTCAGCGATAACATGTGGTCTATTTGGCACAAGTCCAACTGTTTCTACAATAGAAAGTGCTGCTGGTATTACAGCGGGTGGTAAGACAGGTCTGACGTCTATCGTCACTGGTGGTTTATTCTTTGCCTCATTGTTTGCTTTGCCGTTTGTAAAGTTAATTCCAGATAGTGCAATCGCTCCAATCTTAATTATTATTGGCGGTTTAATGATTACAAACATTCAACAAATTCCTCTGAACGATTTTTCAGAAGGATTTCCAGCGTTTTTAATTATCGTTATGATTCCGCTCACATATAGCATCGCTGATGGTATTGCTTTTGGATTCATTGCATATCCAATCTTAAAAGTAGCACTCGGTAAGCATAAAGAAGTTGCAAAACCTCTTTATATTATCACATGTCTCTTCTTACTCATGTTTGTGTTACCTGTCATTGGCTAAATAAAAAACGCCGGGAATTCCCGGCGTTTTTTTATTATTTAAACCAGCCCTTCTTATAAAACCATACCATCATGCCACCACCAATAAGAGCCATTATGGCTAAACAAATATAATAACCATACTCCCACTTTAACTCTGGCATATTGTCAAAGTTCATTCCATATACACCAACAATAAATGTTAATGGCATAAAAATGGTTGAAAAAACCGTTAATGTTTTCATAATATTATTCATATGATGAGAGTTTAGGGAAAAGTAACTATCCCGAATATCAGCTGTTAGCTCTCGGCTTGTTTCAATCATCTCAGACAGCTTTAACAAGTGATCATAAATATCTTTAAAATAAATTTCATGATCATTCACTCCATGAAAACGCGTTGAATTTAAAATACGATACAATAAATCGCGCATCGGTACAATTGTTCTTCGTAATTTTGATAAATCATTACGAATATCAAATACCTCTTCTAATACAGTACTTGTTGTATCTCCTGTTAAATTATCATCAATTGCATTTAAATGATCTTCAATATAATATACTGGAGCAAAATAATCATCGACAATTTGATCAATAATTGTATGCGTCACATGAAGAGTGCTTCTCTTTATACGTTGTCTTTCCCCAAGTTTATTCCATGCTCGTTCAATCGCCTTATTGTGCGAAAAGTGAAAGGATACAACAAAATGATCACTAACGAACAAATCAATTTCATGCGGCTCTAATCCATCTTCACTAAAAGCATGAAGAACTAAAAAGTGATACCCTTCATAAAAGTCAACCTTTGGCCTCTGTACATATTCTAAACAATCTTCAATCGCAAGGGGATGGAATTTGAAATAGTCTTGTAAAATATATGTATACTCTTCTTTCGTCGGTTTACATAAATCTAGCCAAAACCACACAATATCTTCTCGCTTTGTT
Organism: Bacillus sp. AFS018417; assembly: GCF_002560985.1. Lineage (NCBI taxonomy): Bacteria > Bacillati > Bacillota > Bacilli > Caryophanales > Bacillaceae > Bacillus > Bacillus sp. AFS018417. The sequence continues at coordinate 80,462 of NZ_NTTM01000053.1, read as the reverse complement.
TCTTCTAATGACAAATCATATAATACTTCATTTTCTTTTGTTACTGCACAAATTCTTATCATATTTTCACCCATTATTATTATATGCAAAAAAAGCCAAGGAGCAAACTCCTTAGCTTTTTTATCTCACAATTCGTGAACAAATTGTCACTTTATTTTTCTACGATACCGTGTACTAACTTCGGTGCATCTACATGCTCTGCAGATACCTTCATGTTATCGTAAATTTTTTGTTTTACGTCTTCTACATTCTCACGATTCGCGTAAATTGTTACAAGCGCTTCACCTTTTTTCACGCTATCGCCCACTTTTTTACGAAGCATAAGTCCAACTGCTAAATCGATTTCAGATTCTTTCGTTGCACGACCTGCTCCTAAAAGCATTGCTGCTGTACCAATTTCATCTGCAACAATTTCAGATACAAATCCATCTTCTTTTGCCTCTACTTCAATCTTATATTGTGCTTGCGGCAATTTAGAAGGATCATCTACAACTGAAGCGTCACCGCCTTGTGCTGCTAAGAACGTTTTAAATGATTCTAATGCTTTTCCATTGTTCATGACTTCGATGAGCTTTTCACGCGCATCTTCTAAAGAAGAAGCTTGTCCAGCAAGATATACCATTTGACTTCCAAGCGTTAAACATAGCTCTTCTAAATCTTTTGGCCCTTTTCCTTGCAATGTATCAATCGCTTCTTTCACTTCTAAAGCGTTACCGATTGCCTCACCAAGCGGCTGACTCATATCAGAAATAACAGCCATCGTTTTACGTCCTACATTGTTACCGATGCGAACCATCGCTGCAGCTAATTGCTTCGCATCCTCGTCCGTTTTCATAAATGCACCCGCACCTGTTTTAACATCAAGAACGATTGCATCCGCACCAGCAGCAATTTTTTTACTCATAATAGAACTTGCAATTAACGGAATAGAGTTTACCGTTGCTGTCACGTCACGAAGTGCATATAACTTTTTGTCAGCGGGTGTTAAGTTTCCGCTTTGACCAATAACAGCAATTTTATTTTCATTTACAAGACGAATAAATTCCTCATTTTCAATTTCTACATGAAATCCTGGAACTGCTTCTAATTTATCAATTGTACCACCTGTATGCCCAAGACCACGACCAGACATTTTCGCAACCGGTACACCTAAAGCAGCAACTAATGGGCCCAACACAAGCGTAGTTGTATCACCAACACCACCAGTTGAGTGTTTATCTACTTTTACTCCTTCGATTGCTGATAAATCAATTGTATCGCCGCTATTTACCATTGCCATCGTTAAATCAGCACGTTCCTGCTCATTCATATCTTGAAAGAAAATTGCCATTGCAAGTGAACTCATTTGGTAATCTGGAATATCACCATTTGTGTAGCCTTCAATGATAAAATTAATTTCTTCTGTCGTTAATGCTTTGCCATCACGTTTTTTTGCAATTAGGTCCACCATTCTCATTGTGAACTCACCCCTTCATTTGTTTTACAATTGCTTTTACAAGTGCTAAGAAGTTTGCTTTTACACGCTCTGTTGTTTCAATTACTTCATCATGATGAAGCGGCTGATCTAAAATTCCAGCTGCCATATTTGAAATACAAGAAATACCAAGTACTTTCATACCGGCATGACCAGCGACAATAACTTCTGGGACAGTTGACATTCCGACTGCATCACCGCCAATTGTACGAATCATACGAATTTCTGCAGGTGTCTCATATACAGGACCTGTCATCGCAACATATACGCCTTCTTGTACTTTAATATTTAAATCAGCAGCAACTTGTTTTGCCATTTTACGAAGGTCTTTACTGTATGCTTCAGACATATCAGGGAAACGTACACCTATCTCAGAATCATTTGGTCCGATTAATGGATTATGGCCCATAAAGTTAATATGGTCTGAAATTAACATTAAATCGCCTGGCTCAAATGATGTATTTACACCGCCAGCAGCATTTGTAACGATAACTGCTTCTACTCCTAACTCTTTCATAACACGAACTGGGAATGTTACTTTTTGCATATCGTATCCTTCATAGTAATGGAAACGACCTTGCATTGCTACAACTGTAACACCTTGAAGTGTACCAAATACAAGTTGACCAGCATGACCTTCTACAGTAGATACAGGAAACTCAGGAATTTCACTGTACGGTACAGCTACTGCATTTTCGATTTCATCAGCTAATACACCTAGACCTGAACCAAGGATTAACCCTACTGTTGGTGTTTCTTGAAATTTTCCTTTTAAGTATGAAGCAGATTTTGAAATTAACTCACGATTCATTTGATGTTCCTCCTATTTATCTAGCTCGTTCAAAAAGCTTTTTCCATATTTCGGCATTGTTACACCGAAGTTTTCTGCAACTGTGGCACCGATATCAGCAAATGTTTGACGAAGTGGTAATTCTTTTCCGCCATCTTTCATGCTTGGACTATATGCTAATAATGGTACATATTCACGTGTATGGTCTGTACCGTGGTGAATTGGGTCATTACCATGGTCAGCTGTAATAATTAACAAGTCGTCTTCTTTTAACTTCTCAAGTACTTCAGGAAGACGTGCATCATATTCTTGCAGTGCATCTCCATAACCTTGAGGATCACGACGATGACCGAATAGTGCATCAAAGTCAACAAGATTTACAAAGCTTAAACCTGTAAAGTCCATACTCGCTGTATCTGCAAGCTTATCCATACCATCCATGTTAGATTTTGTGCGAAGAGATTGTGTTACACCCTCTCCATCATAAATATCAGAGATTTTACCAATTGCGATAACATCGTAGTCACTATCTTTTAATTCATTCATTACCGTACGACCAAATGGTTTTAGTGCGTAATCATGACGGTTTGGCGTACGTGTGAAGTTTCCTGGCTCCCCAACGAATGGACGAGCAATCACACGACCTACCATATATTTTTCATCAAGTGTTAACTCACGTGCAATTTTACAAATGTTATATAGTTCTTCAAGCGGTACAACTTCTTCATGAGCAGCAATTTGCAATACGCTATCAGCAGACGTGTACACAATTAATGCACCGGTTTCCATATGTTCCTGTCCAAGTTCATCCAAAATTCCCGTTCCAGAAGCTGGTTTATTCCCAATAATTTTACGTCCTGTTTTCGCTTCTAACTCATCAAGTAATTCTTTCGGGAACCCTTCTGGGAATACTTGAAACGGTGTATCAATGTACAAACCCATAATTTCCCAATGACCTGTCATTGTATCTTTTCCCATAGATTTTTCTTGCATTTTTGTATAATATGCAAGTGGCTTCTCTGCTTTTGCAATCCCTTTCATTTCACGGATGTTACCAAGACCTAATTTCATCATGTTTGGCATTTGTAATCCGTTCATATGCTCTGCAATATGGCCAAGTGTGTCAGAACCTTTATCGCCATATTTCTCAGCATCTGGTGCTTCTCCAATTCCTACGGAGTCCATTACGATAAGAAAAATACGTTTATATTTATTCACAACTGTAACCTCCTATATATGCTACTTATGTAGTATGTTCAAATCGATGTAAAAACTTCCCTTTTCTTCTAAGTCAGATGTCAGACATCTCATGCTGATATCATAACATGTTCACGCTTTCTTTTTAAGAAATTTTTATCACATTTCGTTTTTTTTTCACATTTTCATTGTAATATATTCTACCTAGAACCGCTAATGAAACCGATATATGTTTCTCGACATAAAAAAACAGCTCTTTAAAAGAGCCGTTTTTTATCCCGTTATTCGCGGACAGTAAGACATCCACTAATGGAAGTTTCACTTTATTTCACTTCAACTGTTTCTTCTTTATGATCATGAAGATCACCTTTTCGCACATGAACCTTCACTTTATATGTTCCTGCTTCTTTAAATGTATAAGTACTTGTATACTCGCCTTTGTTATCTTCTTTTGCTGGAATAAACTCATGCTTTTCTGCACCGTCTTTCCAAATTTCAAGTTGAACTTCCGCACCAGTTAATGCTTCTTCTTTTTGTTTTACATGTGCTTTCATTGTAGATTCTGTATTTGCTTTCACACCATCTGCCATCAGATGAATCATTGTATCACCATGAGCATGATCGTCATGATGACCATCTGTTTCTTTTTTTGTATCCTCAACTTTTGCATTTCCAACAGCCACTTTTACTTCTGGCATCACATGCATATCACGTGCATTTGTATGTGCGATAATATGATAAACACCATCAGATGGGAATGTTTTATCGATTGCATAAACACCGTTACCTTTATTCTTCGCGTCTAGCATCTCTTTTTTCTCTTCGCCATCTTTCCAAATTTCAAACTTTACATCTGCATCTGTTACTTTTTCTTTACCTTGTGTAACAGTTGCTTGTACTTCTGCTTTTTCATTCGGCTTTAAAGCTTCAGGATTTGTCTTCACTTCTACCTTTACTTCTTCAAGCGACTTATTCTTTTTCGTTGTCTCGTCCGATTTCGTATTACAACCAGCTAACGCTAGCATTGTGATAAATAATGTAATTAAAAGTTTTTTCATCATAACTTCCTCCTTCTTCCTATTTTAGTATAGAGGAAATATACGTTCATATTCTAGCCTTCTGCTGAAAACAATGTACGAAATGTTTGTGAAGTTTTTGTGAAGTGCTTTCATTTTACCCCGCTATTTTTGGGCAGCAAGACCCCCCACCTCAAGATTAAAAGAGAAGCGAGGAAGGTAGGTGGGGAATAACTGCTGGCATGTGCCCTATTGGTTCAACTAACTATCAGTGAGGAATGCCCCCCACTGATGGAAGTTTCGCTTTATAATAAGTAAAAGGGCATGAACACTCATGCCCTTGGATGAAACTGTTTATATACATCTTTTAATCTAGCTTTTGAAACATGTGTATAAATTTGTGTTGTCGAAATATCAGCATGGCCAAGCATTTCTTGTACCGCCCTTAAATCTGCTCCATTCTCTAATAAGTGCGTTGCAAAGGAATGACGCAATGTATGCGGTGTAAGTTCTTTTTGAATATTTGCTTCTTGTGCAAGCCTTTTTAAAATCTTCCAAAACCCTTGGCGAGATAAACGGTTTCCATGATGATTTAAAAAGAGTGCTTCGGCCATTTTCTTTCCTAAGAGTTCCGGTCTTCCTTTTTCAATATAATACTGAATCGCTTCTGTCGCTAAACTACCGAGAGGGATAATTCTCTCTTTATTTCCCTTTCCGACGCAACGAACAAAGCCCATTGTTAAATGTACATCTGATAAGTTTAATTCAATTAATTCAGAAACACGTAACCCTGTTGCATATAATAACTCTAACATAGCCTTATCACGAATCCCAAATGCACTCGTTCTTTTCGGTATTTGCAATAGTGCTTCTACCTCATTAATCGATAACACTTTCGGTAATTTCCGCTCACCTTGAGGTGTTTCAATATGTACAGACGGGTCATGTTCCACAACACGTTCACGCAATAAAAATTGATGAAACGACCGTACAGATGCAATGTGACGTGCCATCGTTTTCGAAGATTTCCCATTATCTTTTAGATGATGTAAAAAGTTCACAATATGCATGCGCGCTACATCATGAAAAGATGTAATTTGTTCTACTTTTTGTAAATACTTCGTATAACTTTTTAGATCACGCTCATATGATACAACTGTATTTTGAGCTAATCCTTTTTCAACAACCATATAATGAATAAAGTCTTGTAATTGATCTTCCAATCTTCTCTACTCCCCATTTTCATAGAAAAAAATCATTCTGTTGACGAAAGCATCTTTCGCGGGCTCCTCTGTTCCAGATACTTTTTCTACCGTTTCTTCTTTAGGCTTTTCATAACGATGATAACTTTCATATTCTTCATTTATCCATAGTATAGCGAAATAAAACAAAATGGTACAACTAATAAACAATAAAAATACTTTCATACCATCAAAAAGAACTTTAATTGCTCGGCGCATTGTGAATTCCTCCAAAATTTATGTTATTACAACATATGCCAAGCTTTTCATCATTTATACCTAATTATGAAAACTCCCGCACTTCTCTCTCTAAAATCTTAAGGCGGGGAGTCTTACCCATTTGCAAAAAAAACCTTTTCCTAACTAAATAGGAAAAGGTTAACTTTCTTCTGTTAATTTTTCTTGACACTTCTCACAAATACCATGGAACGTTAAACGATGGTCTTTGACTTTAAAGCGCCACTCATTTTCTACTCTTTTTTCTACTTCACAAAGTAAATCTTCTTGAATTTCTTCTACTGCACCACATTCTGTACAAATTAAATGATGATGAAAACGTGATGCACCTTCTTGTCTTAAGTCATAGCGCGAAACACCGTCACCGAAATTAATCTTGTCGACAATCTTTAACTCGGATAATAATTCCAAAGTCCGATAGACGGTTGCAAGTCCGATCTCTGGCGACTTTTCTTTTACAAGGAGGTAAACATCTTCCGCGCTTAAATGGTCTTCTTCATTTTCTAGCAGTACGCGAACCGTAGCTTCACGTTGTGGTGTTAACTTATAACTCGCTGCATGCAATTGCTTTTTAATTCGATCAATTCTTTCTTCCATTCGGTACTACTCCCTCCCTCGCCACTCTTACCCCATTATATCAGAAGAAGGGAAACTGTCAAAAGAAAAATAATCAAAATTACTTGATAATAATTATCAAAGTATAATTATTTTTTGTTAATAGTCTCCATGACTTGTTTCATAAAATTTGGCGATGCATAAGCTTCAATCCCTGAAGCAATCGCTAGCGCTGCACCGATAATAAGAAAAAAGCAAGTATAGCGGATAAAAAGTGGTAATAGAGGCTCATTTACTTTTCGAATAAATTGATGACGAATCATGCGCAAGGAAAAGCTAGCGGCGATCGTCGTCATAATAAGAAATGTTGGGATAATAATTAAATTTTGTGGAAGTACAGCCACAAATGCTAATAATAAGCCGTTCCAACCAAGTTGACTTACTAAGAAACCTACTGTAAATCCAACAACCACTCCTTTTAAAAATAATAAAATAAAAATAAGAGGCAAACCAATAATGGAAATACCTAAAATCCAAATAAAACCAATATATTTCAGTTGCGATAAGTAGCTTTCGCGAAACATCTCACCTGCATTTGCAAATTGCCCTTTGGAAACTTGTCCAAAAAAACGACTTAAATAAAAATACAAATCTTGTTTTTGACTTATTTGTAAACTATTCACAAGGATCGCCCCAAAAATAACCCCCATTAATAAAAGGACAGCTACAAATACATATAATGAGGCGTGTTCCTGTACATGATATGTTACACGATCTTGCCAAGACGATTTCCTTAGCATATTACGTCCCCCCGTTCTTCCTCTTACTAGAATGTATGATAGAAAGAAAAAAGTATGACGAATTATCATTGAAATTCCACGCCACTTTGCTAAACTTAAAGGTAGAGAATAGGAGGGATTTCTTTTGAAACAACTATTATTAGATTTTCCAACATTATTTCAGACCGAGCGCCTGCAGGTACGTAAACCGTTCCCTGGCGATGGTACAGAAGTTTATGAAGCAATTCAAACTTCTTTAGAGGATCTACAGCCATGGATGTCTATTACGCATGAAACTGAAGAAACGGCAGAAGCAGCAGTTAGAGCCGCCCATGGGAAATTTTTACTTCGAGAAACATTGCCGTTTCATCTATATGATAAAACAACAGGTACATTCATCGGTGCACTCACACTTCACCCAGAAAACTGGGATATTCCAAAGTTTTCTATTAGCTTCTGGCTTCATAGCTCTTACACAAAACAGGGGTATATGACAGAAGCATTAAAAGGAGCCATTCAATTCGCGTTCGATAAACTCAGAGCGAAGCGACTTGAAATTCGCTGTGATGCCAATAATACAAATGCACGATTAGTAGCAGAGCGCCTAGAGTTTATTCTAGAAGGTACGCTAGAAAATGACTTCCTTGCTCCTGATGGTAGTTTACGTGATACATGTGTATATGCAAAAATACAATAAATATCGAGACGCTACAGCTAGTCATCTTCAAATTTCACAAAAATAAACACTCGCATAAAGCGAGTGTTTATTTTTTCAATTGTAAATATTGAATTGCAAACATTGTCTTTGCATCATGAATACGTTGCTCTTTTATTAATTGCAGCGCTTCTTCTAATGATACTTCCATTAACTCAACAAACTCATCCTCATCAAGATCTGCTTTGTCTTCCTTCTTCTTCAAACCAGTCGCTTCATATACATATACAATTTCATCTGCAAACCCTGGTGATGTGTAGAATGACGTGATGAGCTTCATGTTATCACATATGTACCCTGTTTCTTCCTCTAATTCACGAATTGCTGTTGCTTCAGGTTGTTCTCCCTGCTCTAACTTTCCAGCAGGAATTTCTACAAGCGCTTTTTCCATCGCTTTGCGATACTGTTCAACTAACACAATTTTCTCGTCATCTGTAATTGCGATAATCGCTACCGCACCAGGATGCTTCACAATTTCACGTTTACTCGTCTCACCATTTGGCAATACTACTTCATCAACACGAACTTTAATCACTCTTCCATCAAAAATAGGCTCAGTCGCAATCGTTCTTTCTTCAAGATTACTCATAAGACTTCATCTCCCTGTTCTATTTCCTAGTCTTTCTTCATACATTCTATCACATTGAAAGGAGCGAAACGAAAATGAAAGTGTATATTTTACCAAATCGAGTAACGTTAGTCGGAAAAGCCTGGGAAATTCGTTATATGCTAAAACAATATGAACAACGTTATAAAACTGTTCATGACTGGATTACAAATACACAAAGGTAAAGTGTTTGTGAAACTCCTTACGCTTTCGTACAATAAAAGTAAGGAGGGTAATGATGAAAACACGTAAATTAGGAAATTCAGATTTATATGTAAGTGAAATTGGACTTGGATGTATGTCACTTGGAACAAATGAAACAGAAGCCATTCAAATCATTCATGAAGCGTTAGATTTAGGTATTAATTTTTTAGATACGGCCGATTTATACAATTATGGATTAAATGAAGAATTTATCGGAAAAGCGTTACAAGGAAAACGAGAGCAAGTTGTACTTGCTACAAAAGTTGGGAACCGCTGGACAGAAGAAAAAAACGGTTGGACTTGGGACCCTTCTAAGGCATATATAAAAGAGGAAATAAAAGAAAGCCTGCGCCGATTAAAAACGGATTATATCGATTTATATCAGCTACATGGCGGAACAATTGAAGATAATATCGACGAAGTCATTGAAACATTTGAAGAACTAAAACAAGAAGGAATCATTCGTCATTACGGGATTTCTTCCATCCGTCCTAATGTCATTCGCCAATATGCAGAGCGTTCTAATATCGTAAGTGTTTTAATGGAATATAACATATTAAATCGCCGCCCAGAAGAATGGTTCCCATTCTTACAAGAACACAATATTAGCGTCATTGCCCGGGGTCCACTCGCAAAAGGCTTATTAACTAGTAACAATGCACAGAAATTAGCTAAAGTGAAAGAAAAAGACTCTCTCTCTTACAATCACGATGAAGTAAAACACATCGTATCTCGTGTGAAAGAAATAACAAATGAGCGTTCTCTAACAGAAACCGCGCTTCAATATTGCCTACATACTCCGACAATTGCAGCTCTCATTCCAGGTGCAAGCTCAATTGACCAATTACGCGAGAACATAAAAGCCGGCACTACAAATTCATTGACAGACGAACAATACACACACATTCAAGCAATTGCGAAATTAGATACATATGAATCTCATCGATGAAAAAAGCTACCGAAAAATCGGTAGCTTTTTTACATCGTATCGTATTTCTCTGGATTTGTTCCTGAACGCTTATTACAATCTAGTTTATCAATTTGTTGCACTTCTTCTTCCGTTAATGAAAAATCGAAAACATGAAAATTCTCTGCAATGCGAGATGGTGTAACAGATTTTGGAATTGTTACAATTCCACTTTGAATATCCCAGCGCAAAATAACTTGAGCAGGTGTTTTCTCATATTTTTTAGCAATCTCTTGGATAACCGGATGTTCAAATACCTCCCCACCTCGCATAAGCGGACTCCATGCCTCCATTTGAATTTGTTCTTGCTGACAAAAATTGCGAAGTTCAAATTGTGCTAACATTGGATGAAGCTCGACTTGATTCACCATTGGTTTAACATGACAATTCTCTAATAAATGTTTTAAATGATGAGTATGGAAATTTGACACACCAATCGCACGTACTTTTCCTTCTTCATATAATTTTTCAAGAGCGCGATATGTATCCACATACTTTCCACGTATCGGCCAATGGATTAAATATAAATCCACGTAATCCATCTGTAACTTCTTTAAACTTGTTTCGAATGCTTTAAGCGTCGTTTCATATCCTTGTTCATCGTTCCATACTTTCGTTGTAATAAAAAGCTCTTCACGAGCAATTCCAAATTCACGAATCGCTTCTCCGACACCGCTTTCATTTTCATAAATAGTAGCCGTATCAATCGCACGGTATCCGATTTCTAGCGCAGTCTGTACCGCTCGCTTTACTTCCTCCCCTTCTTTTGCTTTATATACTCCTAAGCCTAGCATTGGCATTTTCACACCGTTATGAAGTGTTGTTGTTGGAATATGCATAAAAAACTCCTCCTTTACTCCATTTCAACAAGAAAAAAATAAAAAGTCAAAAAAAGCGATTTGTTTACATAATCTTGTTATGTTAAGAAACTAGAAGAAAGTATATAAATACAAATTGAAAACCGACTTAAATAACTATTTCTTTTTAGGTGGCAAGAGCATTTGACCATGCATAAAAGCGGTCAGAGCCTTTTCCTGCCACATGCAAGAATGAAAACAAAGGGAGAAAGCAAGTGCAGGTCATGTTTTCTTCTACATAGCAGCGGCTTATATGTTAAAAAATTAAAATGGATTTATATATTGTTGTTTCATTTTATCGGAAAATTGGAAAGAAAACTCCATCTTCAAAACGTGCAGGGCATAGCCCAGTTTAAGGTGGAGATGAATTGCCATTGCATTTGTAAAAATATTTCCGCAACATGGCGAATGTATGTTCTTTTTGGCTGTTTTGTAGTATCATGAAGAAAAGAAGGAGGTGAAAATCATGACGAAAGAAAAAGAATATGCAACCTATCAAATTTGGATTAAGAAAGGTCGCAAATTGCACGCTTACTTCATGGAGATGTGTCAAAATGCAAAAAATCTCTACAATACAACAAATTTCTATATTCGCCAAGCGTATACGGCCTTACGTACTGAGAAACCATTACAGCCACTTCAACAAGAAGTTCTCCATACATTACAAACGTATATTGAAACTATGAATGAAAATCAACTTCGTGCGTATCAAAAACGCGTACAAAAACAGAAAGAAAAACCTGTTAAAGAACAAAAAGAAATGAAATGTAACTTGTTTACATTACCGACAAAAGAGAAATCATTCCTACCCTATAACTTCCTAGATTGTTTGTTTAAAACAATGAAGCAACAAGACTATATAAAACTACCATCACAAGTGAATCAAGCAGTTATGAGAAAGCTTTACCAAAACTGGAATTCATTTTTTGATTCCATGAAAAAATACAAAAAACATCCTTTCACTTTTACTGGCAGACCTCGCATTCCAAACTATATCAAATCATCTATGAGAGAAGTTGTATTCACGAATCAAGTATGTAAACTCCAAGATAAGTACATTCGTTTTCCAAAAACAAGTATAAAGTTAAATATCGGTAAATTGTTCGGGCATATCGAAAATCTAAAAGAGGTACGCGTTTCCCCAGCTTACGGGAAGTTTAAAGTTGAAATTGTGACCGAACACTCTGAGCTAGCGCCTAAGCATGTCGACAATACTTGTTATATGAGTATTGATTTAGGTATTAATAACATTGCAACTATCACAACGAATACAGGAACCATACCTGTGTTAGTAAAGGGCAATGTAATCAAAAGCATCAATCAATACTACAACAAACAAAAGGCTCATTTACTAGGGATTCTTCGTCAAGGAAAAGAACCAAAAGAAGGACCACACACATCAAACCGTTTAGAGAGGCTTCATGAAAAACGGTTTCTCAAAATCAAAGACTTTTTTCACAAAATCAGTTACCACATTGTTCATTTCGCAGTTCAACATGGGATCTCTATGATTGTGATAGGGAAAAATACATTATGGAAACAAAACAGTGATATGGGAAAAAAACAAAATCAATCGTTCTGCCATATCCCACATAATCTACTCATTGAAATGATCACATATAAGGCGCATCGACAGGGTATTACTGTACAAGTCGTGGAAGAATCGTATACAAGCAAGGCATCCTTTCTAGACAATGATGATATCCCCACTTACGGTGAGGAAGACATCCCTGTATTCAGTGGAAAACGTATCAAACGTGGCTTGTATTGTACGAAAGAGAACAAACTATTGAATGCAGATGTAAATGGTTCCTATAACATCTTAAAAAAAGCAGTTCCAAAGGCGTTCGCCGATGGAATAGAGGGGTTGTGCCATCAGGCAGCTGTGTCAACTCCACTCGTGTTAAGCACCTCCTGAAGATGATACACGAGAAACCCCCACTTCAAGATCCGGAGGAGATAAGTGGCGGGAGTTTTCATATGAACAACCTTTTCTCCCTTTTTTCAAAGAGCAATTTCTTGCTTTCTTCATCCTTTTATCTTACAGTGTAAGCGTAAAACAAAATACACAAAGTAGAGGGAAAAAGATGAAAGCTCTTGTATTTAACACATTTGGAGAACCAGAAGTATTACAATATAAAGAAATCCCTAATCCTGTTATCGGACCTAATGACATTCTTGTAAAAATGAAAGCAATTGGCTTAAATTTTGCCGATGTTTACAGAAGAAAAGGAAATTATCACCTCGCTGGTCAACCACCATATATTTTAGGTTACGAAGGCGCTGGAATTGTAGAAATGGTAGGAAATAATATTACGACCATAAAGCAAGGAGATTCTATTGCATTTGCAGATGTTCCATATGCAAATGCAGAGCTTGTAGCAGTTCCAATAGAGAAAGCAATTCCACTTCCTAATCATATTTCATATGAAACAGCTGCTTCTATTTTACTGCAAGGTTTAACAGCTCACTACTTAACTCGCGATAGCTATGCAGTAAAGCAAGGAGACATTGTACTCGTACACGCTGCTGCCGGTGGTGTAGGACAACTTCTTGTACAAATTATCAAATTATTAGGCGGTAAAGTGATTGCCCTTACCTCTTCTATGCAAAAAGCAAAAGCTGCCGAAGAAGTTGGCGCAGACTGGACCTTTTTGTATGAGGATGACTGGAAACAGAAAGTCATGCATGCGACTAACGGAAAAGGTGTAGATGTCGTATATGAATCTGTTGGTTCTACGTTGATGGATAGCTTTGAAGCAACACGTATTGGAGGAACCGTTGTTTTTTACGGAATGGCAGGAGGCGATCCAGCGCCTGTAGACCCGCGCATGCTTATGGATACATCTAAGACGTTAACCGGCGGTGATCTATGGAATGTACTCACTTCTCATAAAGAGCGTGTTCTTCGTTCTAAAGAACTATTCACATGGATTCAACAAGGAAAAATCAAGTTATCCAAACCAACTACATTTTCCTTAAACGAAGGAGCAAAAGCACATCATTATTTAGAAAGTAGAAAAAGTACAGGGAAAATTTTATTACTTCCATAAAATTATTATAAAAATAACGTGCCGCATATATATGGCACGTTATTTTTTCTTCATCTATTCTCCTTTATATTCGTTTCTTATTTAAAATCTTTCCATGACAAACTACTTTCACTTAATAATTCTTCAAATGATTTATTTTTTTCGCGCTCACGCTGTTCTTTACGCTTTCTCTCTAACTCTATTTCTTTTTTCTGCTCTTCTTGCTCTTTTAGCTCTTTTTGTTTACTTTTCAGCTGCTTCATTAATGCTTCGTTTAATTGATCTCCAATTGTTACTGTTTCTTTTTCCATCTTCATCCCTGTTTGTTTCTGTGCTTGCTTTTGCTTTTTCTTTGCCATAATTAAATCACCTTTTACTTTTTTCTTTATTATAGTAGAAAGTGCAATTTACCAGCAACCACAAGAGCTGTATCTGCATCTCTATTAAGTTGCCCGAATCCCAGCTCCAATTCCACATGAAAATGCAAAACAGTTAATCATCCATAATTAATGATTTATTTTCTATATAAAAATAAAGAGATTTTGTTTTATAAATTTTCTTAAAATATAGAATTTTATATAGATTGTTTTCTTATAATCTATTAAAATGATGTCGTATGATGTCAGATTTATATAAAGGGGAGAAACAAAAAACATGTGGAAAAAAATTATACCGGCAGTTGCTGTTTTAAGTACAGTCACATTTTCAAGCGTATTTGCAGCACAGCCCACTTCTACACCAACACAAGAAAATCGTTACATTGATGTTCAAATGCTAGGCATTAATGACTTCCACGGTCAATTAAACACAGTAAAAAAAATAAACAATAAGGAAGCCGGTGGGGTCGATTACTTAGCTGCATACTTGCGAGACCGCGAAAAACAGAACAAAAATACGCTACTTGTTCATGCCGGAGACGCAGTTGGAGCAAGTCCACCAATTTCTGCTTTATTACAAGATGAACCAACAATTGATATTTTCAACGACCTTGGCTTTGATGTTGGAACAATTGGAAACCATGAATTTGATGAAGGTGTAGACGAAATGCGTCGCCTTATTTATGGTGGCTATCATGAAAAGACTGGCAACTTTAAAGGTGCTCAGTTCCCTTACGTTGCAGCCAATGTTTACAACAAAACAACTGGTCGTTTATTTTTACCGCCATTTACAGTAAAAATGGTACAAGGAGTTCCAGTCGGCTTTATTGGTGTCGTCACAACAGAAACACCAAGCATCGTTATGCCTAAAATGGTTGAAAACGTAAAGTTCACAGATGAAGTAGAGGCAATTAACAAGTCTGCACAACAATTAAAACGATTAGGTGTAAAAGCAATTGTTGTATTAGCACACAATCCTGGTACAACGGATGATAAAGGAATTACAGATGGTGATCTCGTTCGTTTAGCTCAAAATACCGATCCAGAAGTCGATGTCATTTTTGGCGGCCATAACCATGCATATGTAAATGGAACTGTAAATGGAAAACTTCTTGTACAAGCTTATTCGTACGGTACAGCTTTCGCAGACGTTGACTTAAAAATTGATAAGAAAACAAAAGATATTGTAGAGAAAAAGGCTGAGATTGTTACAACATTTCACGATGGCATTCAACCTGATCCACAAATTAAGAAAAAAGTCGAGCAGTATGCTGAAAAAGTCGCTCCACTTGTAAATGAAGTTGTCGGTAAAGCTGCAACTGCTTTAGACAGAAAAGAATCACCTGCTGGAGAGTCAACACTTGGTAACTTAATTGCAGATGCACAGCGCAGTGCGATGAACGGACAAATTGCTCTTATGAATCCTGGCGGTATTCGCAACGATTTAGATGCAGGAGATATTACATGGGGAGAACTATATGGCATTCAACCTTTTGGCAACCAATTAATAAAATCAACATTGACTGGAAAAGATATTCGGGACATTTTAAATCAGCAATGGCAAAAAGATAAAACACGTATGCTCCAAATCTCTGGTATCACGTACAAATGGGACGCTAACAAAGCAGATGGTGAAAAAGTAATTGATGTACGTTTATCAAACGGCGAAGCTCTTGTTGACTCGCAAACATATACTGTCGTAGCGAATGCCTTTTTAGCTTCTGGTGGAGACGGTTTTGTTTCCTTTAAAAATGGAACAAATACAGAAACAGGACCGAATGATTTAGATGCATTAGTAGATTATGTGAAGCAGGCAAAATCACCGATCGAAGCAAAAATTGAAGGGCGTGTTCAAAAAATAAATTAGCCGTTATAACATACAATTTTCATGAGTGGAAGAAATCAAGCTTCTACAGGCAGTTCTTCTTTTAAATCTTACTGCCTGCAAATAGTAGGATAAAAGCGGGAAATCCCGCTTTTATTATCTTTCACGATATCTTTCTAAATATTCTTTCAGTGCAATTTCTACAAGTTTAGACTTATGCACACCATTTCTAACAGAAAGACAATCTAATTGTTCTAGTACTTGTTTAGAAAGAGAAAATGTACGTTTTTTTTTCTCTTCTTGCTCCACAGACGTGATACGTATTCCATATTCGCGTTTTTGCAACAACTCATAAATATGTTGCAATTGCTCATAAATGAGGCGCTGATAATCTATTTTTTCCTGCTGTAGACTTACAGCTTCTTTTAATTGTAAATGACGAGGCTCCTCCCCTTCTCCAATAAATACCCTTTTTTTCTGCTCATTATCATATCCATATCCGAGTAATCGTAATTTTTTTGATAGTGTATATGGACTCATTTCCAGTCGTTTCGCAACAATTGCTATCGATTCATGATTATTTAAACGATCAATAATTTCACCAATTTCCACCTCCTCCCTCCTCTCTATTAAACATAGGCTAACGTGAAACTTCCATCACTGGGAACTTACTGCTTGTTAATGCGGGATAAAGTTATTATGTTATGATACAATAATTTCTTATTAGTATATTTAGTATATGATGAAAAAAACATCACTGTTCAATATATCGCAATCAAAAGGAGGTCGTCCTCATGTTCATCCGCAGCAGCACCCCCTCTTTTTACGATAAAAATAAAAAACACATCTCAAATAGTATTGCTACAATTGAAAATGTTCTTATAAATAATCGAAAACAATCGTTACTCATTCGTGGGCAAGATCTCAATCAACCTCTTCTATTATGCTTACACGGTGGACCAGGAATGGCTCAAATTGGATTTGCACGCCATTTTCAAACAGAACTTGAGAAACATTTTATTGTTGTCAACTGGGATCAGCGCGGAGCAGGAAAATCCTTTTCATGGCGAGATTTCAAAGAATCGCTAACAATTGAGCAATACGTTTTAGATACACATAAAATAATCGATTATCTTCTAAAAAGGTTTCAAAAAAGGAAATTATTTCTTCTTGGACACTCTTGGGGCAGCATCATTGGATTATTTGCTGCACAGCAATCTCCTCAATACATCGAAGCATATATCGGAGTGGGCCAAATTGTGCATATGAAGCAAAATGAGAAACTGCTTTTTGAACATTTAATTCGATCCGCAAAGCAGCGCGGACATACCCGTGCACTTGCTTCTTTAAAAAAGCTTGGAAAGCCTCCATTTCTAGATAAAAGGAGACTACTTATCCAAAGGAAATGGCTCGGTATCTTTGGTGGAGCTATTCAAAATGGGACATTCTTTTCTTTCATTCGAAAAGGGTTTCTATCCCCTGAATACACATGGATAGATTGGATTAAATTTTTTAGCGGAAATATGAAGTCTGGGGAATTATGGAAAGAGATGTTAACGATTGATTTCTTTTCACAAGTGCCGAGCGTTTCATTTCCTGTCTATTTTTGTTCTGGACGCTATGACTATCAAACGCCTTATGCACTTGTACAACAATATTGCGATGTTCTTAACGCACCTATAAAAAAAATGATTTGGTTTCCGAACTCAGCTCATTCTC
This sequence comes from Bacillus sp. AFS018417, assembly GCF_002560985.1. NCBI lineage: Bacteria > Bacillati > Bacillota > Bacilli > Caryophanales > Bacillaceae > Bacillus > Bacillus sp. AFS018417. The sequence goes on along the minus strand of NZ_NTTM01000053.1, from coordinate 62,870 downwards.
CAAATTTTGAAGAACATACACGTTTTGCAACAATGTTACTTGATATTAAACAAGAGCACTTCTTACTACACCCTTGATTAAGTGAAAATTTCATCAATCAGACTCCTACGGCCCTACGAGTAACAAAATAGAAAAAAAGGCGCGTGTTCTCACGCACCTTTTACTTTGTTGATTCTCTCTCAATTAGAACGAAATCCAAATCAGCTACCTCTTGGTTATATTCCACCTTTTTTATTTTTGCAATTAACTTATGAATAGCAAGTGCTCCTATACTTGTTATCGGCTGAGCAATTGTCGTTAAAGCTGGCGTAGACCACTCCCCTTGTACAATTCCATTTAAACCAATAACTTGTAAATGTTTTGGAATGGAGATATAAAGCTTTTGTGCAGCACGAATAAAGCCAATCCCTACAATATCGCTACAAGTAATGATACCATCTATGTATGGATATTTTTGTAATACCTCCACAGCTATTTGTTCTGAATCTATCTCTTCCCTATACGTTTCTATAACTCGGTAAGATATCTTCTTCTCCCAAACCGCGTCTAAAAAACCAGTGAAATATTCTTCCATCGCTTCATTATTTGTATCTTCATGAATATAGGCAAGAAACTGACATCCTTTCTCTTCTAGAACAGAAACAGCTTGTATCGCCGCATTATAATAATGTAAAGAAAACCCCTCAACCGAATCTACAATTACAAACGGAACTGATACTATTTCTTTTTGCAAGCTTTCATATACATCACGTGTCATAATAACACCTGCAATATTATTTTGTTCCAATACATCCATGTAACCACGCTTATGTTTCATATTGCATATAATAATTTGATATCCTTCTTTGTAAGCTTCTTCTTCAATAACTGTAAGTAATGGTAAGGATGCCGGGTCTTGTAAGTCAGGTACAAGCAGAGCAATCATCGTAGAAGATTTTTTAAATAGCGCCTTGGCCACCGCATTTGGTCTATATTGCAACTCTTCAATTGCTTTCTTCACTTGTTTTACCGTATCTTCATGTACATACCCTTTTTCATTTAATACTCGTGAAACTGTTGCGACTGAAACTCCTGCCAACTTTGCAACATCGCGTATCGTTGCCACATCTTCACCCCTTAACATGGAAATAGTTTACAACCTCACCGTAAAACAAAATAAAGCCTACGTCAAGGTTATTGTTATATATTTCTGAAAATTGTTACATAAAAAAAGAAGTGCTTACATTGCACTTCTTTCCTCTTTCAATTGCTTGTCTTTTATCGCAAATGTTTTCTTTAACATCGGCGGTGTAATCATCGTTGTCAAAATAACAACAATAACAATCGCTGTAAAGTAATCTTGCGCTAATAATCCTGAAGCCAAACCTTGTCCTGCAATAATCAAGGCTACTTCGCCACGTGAAACCATTCCAGATCCAATGATTGTAGAAGACTGTAAATCAAAACCTGTCATACGTGCTCCAAGACCGCAACCAATCAATTTCGTTAACACAGCAATTACTGTTAAAATGGCAATAAACCAAACTTTATCTCCAAGTCCTGCAAACGTAATATTCATCCCAATACTTACAAAGAAAATAGGAACAAACATTGCATAGGCAATTGGTTCAACTTTCTTCTCAACTTCATGTTTATAATCTGTTTGGGAGATAGCAATCCCTGCCGCAAACGCTCCGATAATTCCCGCTATTCCTAGTAATTCTCCAAAATAAGCGAAGGAGAAACAAATAATAAGGGCTGCGCTAATAATAGATTCTGACACACGAAGCGGAGAAAGCCAGCGCATAATCATTGGAACACCTTTCCATCCGATTAGGATAATTGCTGCAAAGAAGACAACCTTTTTCAAAATAATCATTGTTAGATTCACATCACCTGCACCTAAGAAACTCATGGCAAAAGCAAGCAAAATAACAACAAGGATATCATCAAACACAGCTGCGCCAAGCATTGTTGTACTTTCGCGCGTTTTCATTTTCCCTAAATCCCGAAGCGTTTGCACAGAGATACTAACGCTAGTTGCACAAAGAAGTAAGCCTAAAAAAACTGCATTTGCTTGCTCCATTCCCATAATCAGACCGGCAACATAGCCACCTAGAAACGGCATAATAATTCCACCCACTGCTACTGCTAAAGAAGAATTGCGATTTTCATTTAGTTCCTTTAAATCCGTTTCTAAACCAGCCATAAACATGAGGAGAATAACCCCGACTTCACTTAATTGCTTCAGTAAATCTGTATTATCAATTAATCCCAATACTGCTGGACCAATCACAATACCAACAATAAGTTTTCCAAGTACAGACGGTTGCCCTAGCCTGACACTTAAGTCACCCGCAAGCTTTGTACTTAGCAAAATTACTGCTAATTGAAAGAAAAATATCATCTCATCTCTCCTTTTCTCATCCTAATCATTAGAATCATTATAATTATATATGATGTATACTAGTCTGTGAAATTATCAAATTAGCACATTCATGTAATTATCACATTCATTTTCTCCTAATAAATTCCTATAATAAAAAAACTTCCTATTTATAAAATAAGAGCATATATTTTAGCTTATCTAACTTTTAATTTGACATATTTTTTTTTCAAACTCAATTTCATGTAAGATTGGAATTCCCTCATAGCCAATAATCGGAATTTCTCGTTTCAACTTACGAGCTTCTTGTACAGCATCTATGTATAGATTTGTCATAGTAAATCCTCGTTTCTGGTAAAATCGCATCGCATTTACATTATCATTTGTCGTGATAAGCCAAATTTTTTCACAAAATTGTTTCTTTGCCGCATCTATTACACACTCTACAAGCTGTGTACCAATCCCTCTTTTTTCTTTGAAACTATCAAGTGATACAATTTCACAATTTTTATCAATGATATAATATGTGATAATTCCTATTATTTCGTTATTTTCCACTACAAGAAACCCTGGTAATCGATCTAATTGATGGATATGTCCTCTTGAAACCATTACAGTACTGCCCCAATTTTCTTGCATAAATTGACCAATTTCTTCTCGCATCTCTGCTGTTATATTTTGAATTCTCATCATACTCACTTCTCTCACCTTTACAGATTGTTATGATACAATATAATTGTATCATATGTATTGTAGCTTGGAGGATGGAGTATGAAAGCGTTTTGGACAGCATTACTAACGATATTGGGTACTCTTATTGGGATTGGCATTTTCTTCACAAATGCAGTCATGTATTTAAAGAAAAAAACAGAAGAAGAAATTTTAGAACGTGAAACAAAACAGCATTTTCGCTTGGAGGATTTTGAAGCTCTACAGAAAGAAGAAGTATACCTCTCTTCGCAATTTGGTTATAACATTCATGGCTACTATATTCCTGTTAACAATTCAAATAAGTTCATGATTTTTTGCCACGGCGTCACCGTCAATAAAATGAATTCTATAAAGTATGCAAATTTATTTTTAAACAGAGGATTCAACGTGTTTATTTATGATCATCGCCGCCACGGCCAAACAGGAGGCAAAACAACAAGTTACGGCTATTACGAGAAACACGATTTAAAGACGGTAGTGGATTGGCTCAAACAACGATTCGGTTCAAATATTACACTTGGTATTCATGGTGAATCCATGGGAGCAGCAACATTATTACAATATGCAGGTATGGTCGAGGACGGTGCTGACTTTTACATTGCCGACTGTCCATTCTCTGATTTTTACGAACAGCTTCATTACCGTTTAAAGGCTGAGTTTCATCTACCAAAATGGCCTCTTTTACCACTCGCTAATGCATTTTTAAAAGTGCGCGATGGTTATACAATTCAGGAAGTTTCTCCTATTGATTGTGTGAAAAACATTAAAAATCCTGTATTGTTCATCCACAGTAAAGACGATGAATACATTTTATGTAAAATGACACAAGCATTGCATGAAGCAAAAGAAGGCGCAAAAGAACTCTTTATTGCAGAAAAAGGCGCTCACGCTTGTTCTTATGCAGAAAATAAAGAAGAATATGAATCGGCAATTGATCAATTTTTAACAACATACGTAAACGAAACAAAAAACAGGCTTGCATAAGCCTGTTTTTTCCTGCTCCTTTTGGACAGTAAGAACCCGATTGATGAGAGCTTTCCATCAGTGGAGGAAAAAAACTCCCACTGATGGAAATTTCACTTTATTTTAACGAAAGAACAATCGGTTCATCTTTAGCAAAATCAGGAGCAAACAACAATTCAGATTCCATCTCTTCTTTAGGCATTTCAAATATAATGCTCGTTTGCAATGAATCGTATGATTTTAGCCTTCTATCATGCAATATACTTGGATTCCTTTTCGTTTGAACGACCCCGTATATTTTTCCAGTCGTTGAAATAACATTAAACTGAGCAGGTTTAACAACAATACTTTTGTTTCTATTGTTTTTTAAAGAAAAGTTTATAACAAGAAGCGTGTGGTTTTGTTTCGCAGTCCACACATCATAATGCGCTACACGGCTTATATTTTTAATATCAAATTCGATTTGATCGGCGGATAAAACCCCTTTGACACTTGATTTATTAACATGTTCCTCTCTATTACATCCGGCAATACAAAAACATATGATGATACTTATTATGCTCAATCGTTTCCGCAACAACTTCCACCTTCTTTTGCTGTTTCTATCGATTGTATGATGTACACATTGTACGTTTTTATACATATGGAATAAAGTGAAGCTTCCATCAGGCTTTATCCCCCACCTATCTTCTTCGCTCTTCTTTGAATCTTGAGGTGAAGGTATTACTGCCCGTTAATGCGGGATAAAACCTGTAAAATTATACAAAAAAGGCTAATTCATCCCTTAATGAATTAGCCTTTTTCCTATTTCAACCAACAACAGAAGTCTTATTATATCAAGTACCTACTAATAGCAAGATTATGTTACGCCAATACGTCTGTAACTTGATCCATATTTTCAGAAATCCATTTTACCGCTTCATCAAGCGATGGGAATTCTGTTGTTTGAAATGTTACTTCATCTTGTAATAACCATACATCCTTCACTTCTTGCTGCACACCAGCAATCGACCAATGAAGTAAGCTGTATGGATGATTATTGTTTAAAAATGATACCCACGTTCGCTCTTTTGCAATGTTTTGTAATGTACGTAATTGTTTGTTCATGTTTATGTTCACCTTAATATTTTTTCAGTATATCACTTATTATATCATTTCTATTTTCTCACAAAAAGCATTGTTTCTAAACATTGTCAAGTAATTCTAGTAAGTATATGATAGACATAAGCGTTTGGTAAGGAGGTGTAACAATGGAAAAAGTACAAATTAAAGTAAATAATAATGGTTCGTTCCGTATTACAGGGGATGTGGAACTAATCGATGCTGAAGGGAATGTATTTCCAGCTAAACCGGCATTTTCTCTATGCCGTTGTGGATTATCCCAGAATATGCCGTATTGCGATGGTTCACATAAAGGAAAATTTGAATCTGTTGTACGTGCACCGAAAGAATAAAAAACACGCGCACAAGAAAATGTGCGCGTATTTTTACATGTTCCCAATATAAAATCCAACAAAAGCACTGCCAATACCTATTGCATAACTCATAACAAAATATAGTAATGCCTTTTTCCCTTCTCGTGTATGTATAAGTTGTACCATTTCTAGCTGATATGTTGAAAACGTCGTAAATGCTCCCATAAATCCTGTACCACATAACAATATCCACATTTTAGCTACTTCAGCACCATTTAACATACCAAGTAAAAATGAGCCGATTATATTTATAAAAAATGTTCCATATGGAAAAGCATTTCCGTACTTTTCTTTCGCTACAGTACTAATAAAAAAACGTGTAATTGCACCGAAAAAGCCCCCGATACTGACAAGTAGAATACTCATATGTTTCCTTCTTCCCTCAACCTGCGTTCATACAGCATATTCCCAGCATAAAATCCACTAAAAGCTAAAAGTAATCCCCCTATCATACTTGCGCCCACATATAAAAATGCCATTGTGAATGCTTCATGCTGTAGTAGCTTCAGTGTTTCTACACTAAACGTTGAAAATGTTGTAAACGCACCAATTATTCCTGTACCAACAGCACTTATCATAAGCGGTGAAACTTGTTTCATCCGAAAAATAGACATCGTTAAAAATGCTAATAAAAAGCTACCACTCATATTGGCTAACCATGTTGCTAATGGAAAACCAGCAGAAGATGTTGGTTCAAGCAATTGGCCTACTCCATAGCGAGCCAAAGCTCCAATAATACCGCCTATTCCTACAGCAATATATTTTTTCATACTCTCACCTCGTTTTAAACACGATATAAAACCTTTTCTACACTAGTATAGCAAATTAATCCCGCCGCTGATGCAGCTTTAGCTCCTCTTTTATTTTCATGTAATTCTTCACATTCAAATATTTTTTATAGCCTTTTTTCTTTTTTGTGCTATAATGTGAGCAAACAGCATCCTTCGGGGTCGGGTGAAATTCCCAACCGGCGGTGATGAAGTTCACACTTCTAAGTCCGTGACCCGTTTTCAAGTTGAAAACGGTGGATCTAGTGAGAATCTAGAACCGACAGTATAGTCTGGATGGGAGAAGGATATGTTTTCTAGTACGTATAATAGGATACAACGTTTATTTCAGCATGTGCATTTGTATTGTTTATTTTTAAACATACACTTGTTTTCTTTCGTATACCATTTGGTTCTCTGCTGAAATAACGGGATAACACTAGCATGTGAAAAAATCGATATTTGCTAGGTTTCTTAAGCATACTCTCGTATCCTTCTTATATTTCTAGAAACATCGTCTCTCTCACCCCAAGGATTATGTCCTTGGGGTTTTTTGATTTTTTAAGAGAGGTGAGTTTATGACAGATCAAGAATATATGGCACTTGCTTTGCAATTAGCAAAAAATACAGCTGGTCAAACAAGTCCTAATCCAATGGTCGGTGCTGTTGTTGTAAAAGATGGAAATATCATTGGAGTAGGAGCTCATTTACGAGCAGGAACTGAACACGCTGAAGTTCACGCTCTACACATGACGGGTGAAAATGCCCATGGTGCAACAGTATATGTAACGTTAGAACCATGCAGTCATCATGGAAGAACCCCCCCTTGCTGTGATTTACTTATAAAAAAGAACGTAAGCCGAGTAGTCATTGCAGTGCTCGATAGTAATCCGCTTGTTTCAGGTCAAGGTGTCAAGCGTTTACAAGAGGCTGGAATTGACGTAACAATTGGTGTACTCGAAAAGGAAGCAAAAGAATTAAATCGTTACTTTTTTCACTACATGAAAACAAAGCGTCCATTTGTAACCTTAAAAACAGCAATGAGTCTAGATGGAAAAATCGCTACTCGTACAGGAGAAAGTAAATGGATTACAGGTGAAGCATCGCGGGCTGATGTACATCGTTATCGTCATACACACGATGCCATTCTCGTTGGTGTAAATACAATAATTGCTGATAATCCGCATTTAACAACGCGCCTTGTAAATGGCGGGAAAAATCCGATTCGCATCGTACTTGATACGCATTTACGAACTCCACTTTCATCCCATGTGATTACAGATGGAGAGGTGCCAACATGGATTGTTGTTGGAAATAGCGTTTCAAAAGAAAAAATTGCAAAATTTCAATCTGATATGGTATCCGTATTGCAAATGAAGACAAGTAACATTGAAATAAGCGGAATGCTTGATCTTCTTGGAGAAAAAAATATTCTTTCTCTCTTTGTCGAAGGCGGACAAACTATTCATGCGAGTTTCTTAGAAGCGAAATGCTTTCAGGAACTGATTACGTATATTAGTCCAAAACTAATTGGTGGTAAAGATGCTCCAACATGGTTTGGCGGAAATGGTTTCACAAAACTGCAAGATGCACTTACCTTGCACATTCAATCGATGGAACAAATCGGCGATGACATAAAAGTCGTTGCTACACCAAGAAAAGAGGTGCCTTATGTTCACAGGAATTGTTGAGGAGCTTGGAACAATTGCTAACATGCAGCAAACCGGCGAAGCAATGCAACTTACAATTTCCGCACAAACTATTTTGTCGGATGTAAACTTAGGCGACAGCATTGCTGTAAACGGGATATGTTTAACTGTCACTTCTTTTACAACACACTCTTTTACCGTTGATGTTATGCCGGAGACGATGCGAGCAACTTCGCTGCAAACTCTTAGCCGCGGTGCAGAGGTAAATTTAGAGCGCGCTATGAGTGCAAATGGTCGCTTTGGTGGACATTTCGTTACAGGACATATTGACGGTATTGGAACAATTGTTAATAAAAAACGAAGCTATAATGCCGTATATTACAAAATACAATTACCCAATGAACTACTTCGTTATTGTTTACAAAAAGGATCCGTTGCCATCGATGGTACGAGTCTTACGATTTTTGGTGTTGATGACTCATCCATTACAATCTCTCTCATTCCACATACGTTAAGTCAGTCAGTAATCGGAAAGAAAACTGCCGGCGATATCGTGAATATTGAATGCGATATGATTGGAAAATATATTGAACGTTTTATTACGCAGGCAGCACCTAAAAAAAGCTCGCTTACAGAAAGCTTTTTACAAGACAACGGATTCCTATAAGGGAGGAAATGAAATGTTTCATCGTATTGAAGAAGCGCTAGAAGATTTAAAGCAAGGAAAAGTTGTCATCGTATGTGATGATGAAAATAGAGAAAACGAAGGGGATTTTATTGCCTTAGGTGAGTACATTACACCGGAAACAATCAATTTCATGATTACACACGGGCGCGGTCTTGTATGTGTTCCGATTACAGAAGACTATGCCGATCGTTTGGAACTAAAGCCAATGGTTTCAAATAATACAGATTCTCACGGCACTGCCTTTACAGTTAGCATCGATCACATTTCAACAACAACCGGTATTAGTGCTCATGAACGTGCGACAACTGTACAGGAGCTACTAAACCCTAAAGCTAAAGCAAGTGATTTTAAGCGCCCTGGACATATTTTTCCTTTAATCGCAAAAGCAGGTGGTGTTCTCCGCCGCGCTGGGCACACAGAGGCTGCTGTAGATTTAGCAAAATTATGCGGTGCAGAACCAGCAGGCGTTATTTGTGAAATTATAAATGAAGATGGTACGATGGCACGAGTTCCTGATTTATTAGAGATTGCAAAGCAATTTAATCTTAAAATGATTACAATCGAAGACTTAATTGCATATCGCCGTCATCATGAAACACTTGTACAGCGCGAAGTCGAAATTACTTTACCAACGGATTTTGGTACATTCCAAGCAATTGGCTACTCCAATTCTCTTGACGATAAAGAACATATCGCTCTTATAAAAGGGGATGTTTCCACAGGTAAGCCAACGCTTGTACGCGTCCATTCTGAATGTTTAACTGGCGATGTATTTGGATCTTGCCGCTGCGACTGTGGTCCGCAGCTTCATGCAGCCCTTACTCAAATTGAACAAGAAGGAAAAGGGGTTCTTCTATACATGCGTCAAGAAGGACGCGGCATTGGACTGCTTAATAAATTACGCGCATATAAGCTGCAAGAAGAAGGTTACGATACTGTAGAAGCAAATGAAAAGCTTGGCTTTGCAGCTGATCTTCGCGACTATGGTATTGGCGCACAAATTTTAAAAGATTTAGGATTACAGCAACTTCGCCTCTTAACAAATAACCCACGTAAAATCGCGGGCTTACAAGGTTATGATCTAGAAGTTGTCGAACGCGTACCATTGCAAATGCCGGCAAAAGAAGAAAATAAGGCATATTTACAAACGAAATCAACAAAATTAGGTCATTTATTAAATTTATAATAGATTAAGGGAGAGATACATTATGGTATTCGAAGGTCATTTAGTTGGTACAGGATTAAAAGTAGGTATTGTCGTTGGTCGTTTTAACGAATTTATTACAAGCAAGTTATTAGGCGGTGCATTAGACGGTTTAAAGCGTCACGGAGTAGAAGAAAGTAACATTGATGTCGCTTGGGTTCCTGGTGCATTTGAAATTCCATTAATCGCGAAGAAAATGGCAAACAGCGGAAAATACGATGCAGTTATTACACTTGGAACAGTAATCCGCGGTGCAACAACGCATTATGATTATGTTTGTAATGAAGTTGCAAAAGGTGTGGCTTCGCTTTCATTACAAACAGAAATCCCAGTTATCTTCGGCGTATTAACAACAGAAACAATTGAACAAGCAATTGAACGTGCTGGTACAAAAGCTGGAAATAAAGGCTGGGAATCTGCTGTTGCAGCCATTGAAATGGCAAACCTATCCCGCCAATGGGCATAAAGTGAAACTTCCTTTTGTGAGGTGCTTTTCCTCACAAAAGGTTAGTTGAACCAATCGGGCTCTTATGGCCGGTTAGATTTCGAGCAAACAACCAAAAGAGGCTTCGGCCTCTTTTTGCTTTCTCATTTTTTCTTTTCTCTGTTCCTCTTGCGCAATATGAAGCTCTCTGCCCACTTCTTTTAAATCTTTTCCTTCTGTTTCAATTCCAAAATACTCAGCTTGATGCCGAAAATGCTGCTCAATTCTCGCTTGCATATCTTTCTGTTCAGGATTTTCAATTGCTTTCACTGGGTCTGCACTAATTGCTTTTAACAAAATAAGAAAGCTCATAATTGCTAATATATATTTATGCATACAAATCTCTCCAAACCGTTGTTGATATCTCTCTTACTATGTACAATTGCGGAGCGGGAAATTCGGCTGCATATCATGTTCATCGCCTTACAAGTTGAATGGCCACAAGGGTTATATACGTTTTATTACATTTTATTTACAAAAAAGAAAGCTCCTATATCAAGAGCTTTCTTCCCTAATCTTTATTGATTTCTCACAACTAAAATCCATGTAACTTTATCCCGCTATTCGCGGACAGTAAGACCCCCACTGATGAAAGTTTCACTTTATTACAACGCACATTCCTCAATTTCAAACCCTAAATCTTCAATCATTCCCCAGTCTGCTGTTGGCTCTTGGCCATCTGTCGTTAAATAATCACCAACAAAGATTGAGTTTGCAGCAAATAAACCAAGTGGTTGAACAGAGCGTAAATTAATTTCACGTCCACCAGAAATCCGAATTTCTTTTGACGGATTCACAAAGCGCATCATTGCTAATACTTTTAAGCACTCTACTGGTGTTAATTCTTTTTGCCCTTCTAACGGTGTTCCATTTACAGCAACAAGGAAATTACATGGGATAGAATCCGCATCTATGCGTTTCAATTCAAATGCAATTTCTACACGTTGCTCCTTCGTTTCTCCCATTCCGAAAATAGCACCCGAACATGGTGATATACCCGCATGCTTCGCTTTTTCAACTGTATCAACACGATCGTCGTACGTATGAGTTGAGCAAATACTCTCATAATTATCTACATGCGTATTTAAATTATGATTGTAACGATGCACACCAGCTTCTGCAAGACGCTGCGCTTGATCTTCATTTAAAAATCCTAAACAACAGCAAATCTTCAAATCAGTCGTATCACGGATTTCTTTTACCGCTCCAATGACATGTTCTACTTCTTTATTAGTTGGACGGCGGCCGGAAGCAACAATACAATATGTACCTGCCTTGCGTCGAATCGCTTCATGTGCACCTTCTACAATCTTCTCTTGCGTTAACCAAGCATACTTATCAATGGGAGCCTCTGATACGATTGATTGGGAACAATACCCACAATCCTCCGGGCATAGACCAGATTTCGTATTAATAATCATATTTAGTTTTACTTTTTTTCCAAAATAATGATTACGAATCACGTATGCAGCATTCATAATCTCTAAAATTTCTGTATCATCTGCTTGTAGAATATTGAATGCTTCTTCTTTCGTTACAGCTCTTCCTTGCACGACCTCAGATGCGATTTGCTTCCAATTTGTTTTCGTTTGTACATGTTTCATTTATTCTCTTCCCCTCTTTTTTCATATAAGAAAATAAAGCATGATATGTTGCTGCAATTCTTCCATCTTCCATAAAATCTTGTTCATATATGCGAAGCATATTACGAAAGATAGAAGGACTTTGGCAATAGGATCCTTCATTACTGTTCGTAGCCCCAACTTTACGAATAGATTGTAAAAATTCACGAACTGTAGCAAAAGTTTCTATGTAACATGTTTCAGCAACATGTATATCCCCTGTTATTCTTTTACATAATTCTTGCAACTGTAGTCCTGTTAAAAAAATTTGACCAACAGTTGTTGTATCCTCTATTGCACTCGCTATTTTTGCAAGTTGAAATGACGTATGCAGCTCATGAAACGTTTTATATCCAAATGTTGAAAATAGTAGCACACCATCTTCACGTAAATTTTTATATAAATTCGTTAATACAGCTGATAAATCATTTAACCATTGAAACGTTGCATTAGATATCATCACATCATATTGTTCATAAAGTTTAATATGTTCAATGTCTTCACATCGAAATGTAACAGACTCCACATTACACTGTGTTTTTGCTTTCGCAATCATACCTTCTGCAAAATCAACAGCTGTAATTGTCGCATTTGGAAAAGATGTCGCTAGCTTCTCTGTTACATAACCTGTGCCGCATCCAAGCTCTAAAATACGAATTTGCGCCGTTACATCGTAATTTTCTTTCATATAAGCAAGCAGCTTGTCTGCCATCTTTTTTTGTACATTTGCATATTGATCATAGGATACAGCAGCTTGATTAAATCGTTTTTGTAATAACGTCTTGTTGATCATTTTGTTGTATCCCCCTTACAAACTGTAAAATTTCTTTAGCACATCGTTCTGCATGTGTAAAACAAAGTGCATGTCCAGCTTCCTCTATAATCGTTAGCGATGCATTTGTTTTTTCGCGTATATACTGCGCCGCAGAAGGAGGACAAATGGCATCAGCTTTTCCATGAAGAAGTAATAACGGAACATCTATTTGCTGCAGCTGTTCTCTGGCATCTGTTTTTATTAAGTAATCAAGTCCACATTGCAAAGAGTCAATCGAATCACCTTGAAACTCCTCAGCTATTTTTAGAAATGCCTGCTCCTCTCCCATTTCCTGCTCCGTCTTTGAAAACATGCTTACATAAAATTTTTTCAACGTAGCATCTTTTTGTTTGAGAAGACTTCGTTTCAGTCTTTCGACAAAAGACCCTTTCCATCCATGTACATAATCAGAGTCCATTGTAAATTTCGCTGTTCCTCCTAATAAAACGATCCCTTTCGTTTGCAATGAATTATAAACTTGAAGGGTTGCCAATGCACCAAGTGACCAGCCAATTAAAATCACTTCTTTATCTTTAGCTACCTCTATGATTCGTCGTTCAAAATCCTGTTGCTCTTCAACATTCCGCCAATGAACAACGTGTACTGGAAAATCATGTACATATGGAAGAAACGACTCCCAAATTTGTTCCTCCATGCCCCATCCAGGAATAAGCACAAGGCTAAATTGCTTCATGAAATCACCCCTTCCTCCTTTCCAATTTGTACAATCTGCTGGGCTGCCCACTGTAAATCATCATTCGCATGCTGTGCTGTTACAGCAAACCGAATGCGTGAACTATGCTGTGGAACAGTAGGGGGACGAATGGCAATTGCCGCTATTCCTGCCTCTTGCAATTTCATACTAAAACGAAGCACTGCTTCATTAGAACCCACAATAACAGGAACAATATGCGTGGTGCTTTCTCCAATCTGAAAACCAGCTTCTTGCAGAGTGGTGCGGAAATATTGGCCATTTTCTATTAACCTTTGACGATACACTTCATTTTTGCTTACAATTTCAATTGCTTCCCCGATTGCTCCAAGCATTCCTGGAGGTAAAGCAGTTGTAAAAATTAAACTGCGCATAGTATTGATCATATAATCAATACAAACAGCTCGTCCGGTAATGTAAGCACCATAACAACCTAGCGCTTTACTAAACGTACCCATATGAATATCTACACACTTTGCCAATTCTGGATGCTTATGAGCAAGGCCTGCTCCATTCTTGCCGTAAACTCCGCCAGCATGCGCCTCATCAACCATAAGAAGCGCTCCGTACTTTTCTTTCAGCATTACTAAATCCTCTAGATGAGCCCTATCTCCATCCATGCTAAAAATAGTATCTGTGACGATCAGCTTTCGTTTTTCTGCTGGAGCAGATTTCAGCAATCTCTCTAAATGTTCCATATCATTATGACGATAGCGCTTATGCTCTGCACCGCTTAATACGATGCCATCTACGATACTTGCATGATTGAGCTTATCGCTAAACACAATGTCATGCCGGCCTACAAGTGAAGAAATCGCTCCAACATTTGCTGTGTAGCCGCTATTCACAATTAGTGCTTTTTCAGTTTCTTTCCATGCGCATATACGTTGTTCAATTTCTTCATATAACGGATAGTTACCTACAACCAAACGGGATGCTGTTGCTCCTGTCCCATACCTTTTTGTTGCTTCCATTGCAGCTTCTTTTAACCGTCCATCTCCAGCTAATCCTAAGTAATTATTTGAGGCTAGATTTAGCAGCCTCTTTCCATTTCGAACGAGCCACGTTTTTTCTGCATGTTCCGTCACGAATAATGTTCGGTGCTGTGATGTTTCTGTAAGACTCGTTAATTTAGACTGAAAATGTGCTTCCCACGCTGGATTCATGACGCAAAAACTCCTCTAATTTTGAGATAGCAATGCTCTCTTCTGCTGCTTGTAATAGTTCATTTCGTGTAAATCCTTCACGAAGCGCTGGTAATAATCCAATAACCGGTACGTCACTTAACTCTTCAATCATTTTTTTATTTTCTAGCACTCTCTCTTTTTCATATTGTTGGCACCCAGAAAAAATGACACCTGCGACTGATAGTCCTTGTGCTTTTGCATAAGAAATAGTTAAAACAGTATGATTCACTGTACCAAGTGTTGGACGTGCTACAATAAGTAACGGTAATTGTAACTGTTTCGCAAAATCGACAACGAGAGCATCTTCTGTGTAAGGAACTACAAGCCCACCAGCCCCTTCCACAAACAAAGAATCAAATTGTTTTGATAATTCTTTGTAATGCTTTGTAATATCTGATAATAGTACTTGTCTTCCTGCTCGTTTCATAGCTAAACGCGGTGCAAGCGGTTCTTCAACTGAATAAGGACAAATCTCTTCGCATGATGTCATCACACTTGCCGCTGCTTTCAAGCGGGCAGCATCACCTTCTGGATGAGAGGAAAGATGACCGCTTTGCAGTGGTTTATACACACCGATATTATGACCGCGCTGACGAAGTACACCTGCTAATGCACCTGTTACAACCGTTTTGCCTACTTCAGTATCAGTTGCTGTCACAAAGAAACCTCTCATCAGTATCCCTCCGTTACTTCTTGAATTGCTTGATGTAAAATCGTAATCATATCATCAAGTTCTTCTATTGTAGAAGCGAGCGGCGGCATAAATACAACAACATTTCCTAATGGACGAAGAATCATACCTAAATCACGTGCTCTTCTACAAACCTTCACACCCATTTGTTCCCGCCAAGAATACCCTTCTTTCGTTTCTTTGTTTTCTACGAGCTCAAGACCAATCATAAAACCACGCTGACGAATATCTCCCACATGTTTAAATTCATGAAAAACTTCTAACCGTTTTGCAATATATTCCGCTTTATGAGCAACAGCTTCTATAAGGTTTGTAGTTTCAAATAATTTCAAATTCGCAAGTGCTACTGCACAACCTAGTGGATTCCCTGTATAACTATGACCATGGAAAAATGTTTTTTGCTCCTCATAGTCACCTAAAAAAGCATTATAAATTTCATCGGTTGTTACTGTAATTGCAACTGGTAAATATCCTCCTGTTAACCCTTTTCCAGCCGTTAAAATATCCGGAGTAACGCCCTCATGTTCACATGCAAACATTTTACCTGTTCTGCCAAATCCTGTGGCTACTTCATCTGTAATAAGAAGAACATTGTAAGCTGTACAAAGTTCTCGCAATCCTTTTAAATAGCCCTCTGGCATTGTAATAATGCCGCTCGCTCCTTGCACAAGAGGCTCTACAATAACAGCTGCTACTTCTTCGTGATTTTGTCGCAACATCTCTTCCATTTCTTCTAAATGTTTTTTCACAATAACTTGGTGATTTTCCCCATAAGGAGAACGATATGTATACGGATATGGTACTTTTAACGTATCAAATAGAAGCGTACTATACACTTGGTGAAACATATCAATAGCTCCAACAGATACCGCTCCAATTGTGTCACCATGATACGCTTCTTTCATCGTAATAAACCTTTTCTTTTCAGGTTTTCCTTTATGCTGCCAATATTGAAATGCCATTTTAATTGCAATCTCAACCGATGTGGCACCGGAGTCAGAATAAAAAACTTTCTTCAGTCCATTTGGTACAATTTCAATAATTTTTTCGGCCAACAAAATACTTGGCACATTCGCAATACCTAGCAATGTAGAGTGCGCTATTTTATTTAGTTGCTCACGAATAGCATCATCCAGCTCTTGTACATGGTGGCCGTGAACATTAAGCCAAATGGATGATACACCGTCCCAATATCCTTTTCCATTCACATCGTATAATTTTCTTCCTTCTCCTCTTTCAATAATGACTGGATCATCCTCCAAGAAATCTTTCATTTGGGTAAATGGATGCCACACATAGTCTTTATTTTTTTGAGCTAGTTCCTCATATGTAAAAGTTTGATCAGTACTTCTTACAGTCACGATTGTCACCTCTAATGTTAACTTATTTTTATTTAAGGTTAACATTATAAAACAAACACTGTCAATTCTTTTTCAATGCAATAATATTCTTAAAAAAGAACGACTTATCCTATGATAAGTCGTCCTATTTACCGTGCTGAATTTTACCAATCTCCTGAATCAATTGTTCATCTGTTTTGCCTTCTATTTCAATTCCCAGCTCTTTTGCATGCTCTCGAAGAAGCTCTTGTCGCTTTTCATAACGCACTGCATCTATTTCTTTTTGGATCTGTTCTTTTGTTTTTCCTTCTGTAGAAACTCCTAATTTATTGGCTGTTTTCTGTATTTTCTCTTCTTCACCTACGTTCTTTTCTTCTTTATTTTGTTGTACCGTTTCTTGTGGTTTTTCAGCACTTGTCTTTATTAAATTAGGAGATGCCGCAAACGCTGTATAAACTCCAGCACCGCCGACGACTGTGAACACCATAGAAACAATTATAATTTTCATCTTCATGTTTTCCCCTCCTTTCTTGTTCATTATAACGTACATTATTGATATTTTTTTCATAATTTTCTTTACATTATTCCTATCGTATAAATTCAAAAATAACTATTGACATCCTTCTCTTTTTTATGATAAAAATTTACTAACACGATATGAATCGGCAATGATAGGATTTAGTAGTATTTCGTTTCATGCTTTCAGAGAGCTGATGGTTGGTGCGAATCAGTACAGAACGGAGTATGAATTACCCCCTTAAGCTTCTTTTACGAAACAGTTGGAGTAGTGAAAGACGGTTACAGACCGTTATTTCTGCAAAGTGGTGAAATGTTTTTTGTTTCACAATTTAGGGTGGTACCGCGATATTTTCGTCCCTGCATATACTGCAGGGGCGTTTTTTATTTTGATTAATCGGTGTATACCTTTAATTGTCATACGTACATTTCACAAGCTAGGGTGGTACCGCGATCATTTTCGTCCCTGCATATATTGCAGGGGCGTTTTTTATTTTTAAAAAAGGAGAGAAGTAGTATGCGATTTTCAACGGCCGGGGGAATTATTCGATATTGGCGTATTTTTTCAAATCATAGTAAAACATAACATCTAGGGAGGATTTATTATCATGATTTCAAAACGAGCATCTATTATACTAACAGCTCTTATCTTTTTCTGTATCGGTTTTAGCGTCATTCAATTACAAGTTATGCCTCATATTCCTATTTTATTTGGGATTGTCATATTATTAGCGTTTGGATTCGCAAAAAAAATTCCATGGTCTGTTATGGAAACAGGAATGAGAAATGGAATTTCAGCTGGTCTGCCATCTATTTTTATCTTTTTACTTGTCGGTGTATTAATTAGCGTTTGGATTGCTGCAGGGACAATTCCAACATTAATGGTGTACGGTTTTCAAATTGTTTCACCGAAAATCTTCTTACCAACAGTCTTTATCGTATGCTCTATTATCGGCACTAGTATTGGCAGTGCCTTTACAACAGCTGCTACAGTTGGAATTGCTTTCATGGGAATGGGAGGTGCTCTTGGCTACGACGCTGCTTTAGTTGCTGGTGCTGTTATTTCCGGATCCTTCTTTGGAGACAAAATGTCACCTCTTTCTGATACAACAAACTTAGCACCTGCTGTCTCTAAAGTTGACATGTTTGACCATATTCGAAATATGCTTTGGACGACTGTACCGGCATTTATTATTTCACTCGTTATTTTCTTCATTCTTGGGAAAGGAACTTCTGGAAAACTTCAGTTTGGATCTTTCACAGAAACATTACAAGAACATACAACAATTTCTGTAATTACTTTACTGCCAGTTCTTGTGCTATTTGTATTAGCTGTAAAAAAAGTACCAGCAGTTCCAACTTTACTTGCTGGTATTATCTCAGGCATTATCATTCTATTTATTTTTACTCCAAATACATCTCTTACAAATTTAATTAATATTATGCAAAACGGATATGTATCGCATACAGGTGTAAAAGATATTGATAGTTTATTAACACGCGGTGGATTACAAAGTATGTTAATGTCTGTTGCCCTTATTTTCCTTTCTCTTGGCATGGGAGGATTGCTACAAGAAATGGGAATTATTAAGCAACTTATGGCAGCAATTTCAAGCTTTGTCAAAACGAGCGGACGTTTAATCTTCTCTACAGCAATTACTGCAATCGGTGTTAACTTTTTACTTGGCGAACAATACTTATCAATCATCTTACCAGGTCAAGCATTTGCAGAAAAATACGATGAGATGGGATTAAAACGCCGCAATCTATCACGTGTATTAGAAGATGCAGGTACAGTTATTAATCCACTTGTACCATGGGGAGTTAGTGGTGTGTTTCTCACAAGTGTCCTAAACGTACCAACGGTGAGCTACCTTCCATACACAGTTTTCTGCTTACTTTGCCCAATTATCACTTTACTCGTGGGATTCACAGGCTTTGGCCTTTCATGGGATAAAGAACATAAAGAAAAGTCCGCTGCATAGCAGTGGACTTTTCTTTATTATTTATTTAATTTCTTTCTTCTAAATAGCACTAGCGCACCTGCACCAATACATGCAAGTCCTGCTGCTAATGTCGTAAACACATTCGCCCCTGTTTTCGGCAAGCTATTATCTGTTTGCGGTTGATCTTGAACCGAATCTGCAGTTGTCGGCGTCTCTTCCCCGTTATTATTATCTTCTGGTGTTTTCGGTTGATCTCCACCGTTATTATTATCAGGTGGCGTCGTTGGTTGATTAGTCTCGTTATCTCCACCAGTTGATTCATTCTTTTTCGTTAAATCAATCGCATATTTCGCAAATTCATTTTCTGATGGACCAACATAAGAAATATTCCCGTCTTTTTCTATATATTTTTGGGCGTTCTGTGAAGAATCAAATGTTATATTCAATTTCTCACCAGCAATTGGTTTAAACGTCCAGTTTTTATCTGCTGTCGGGTTAATTGTTTTCATTTGTTTCATATATTCTACAATAATTTGACGCGTTTCATCAGGAGATTGCAAAATCACTTCTCCTTTACTTACACCTGGGAATGTTTGACTGCTACCACGGTAATTATTCGTTGCTACAACAAACTCTTGATTGTCAGTTACCGGTTTTCCATCATACATTAAGTTCACAATACGATTTGCAGCTTCATTTACAACTTTTCCATCTTTGTCAAACTTAGCTGGCTGTGTTACATCAATTTCATATTTAACTCCATCTAACACATCGAAGTTATATGTTGGGTAATTTATATTCACTAATTTTTGCTCATCTGTTTTACTTGAATCAATTTGGTTAAATTGACCAGCAGACATCTCCAACCAATCTTTCAACTGAGCGCCATTTATTTTCACTGCATATAATGTATTTGGATATACGTATAAATCCGAAACGTTTTTAATTGCAAGCGTTCCAGCTGGAATATCTGTATAATATGTAGATCCGTTACGTCCACCCGCTTTAAACGGTGCACCTGCTGATAAAATTGGCAAACCTTCAAATTTTGTGCCCTTCATCTTCTGCTCTGTATACCACTTTTGCGCATTCGTTACAATTTGAACAGATGGATCATCTTGTACAAGCGCAAAATAGCTGTTAATTGGTGCTGTCGTTTCACCAACTGGTGTATTTACATATTTAATTGTCGCTTCATGATCATCCTTTATTGCTGCTACTAAAGATGGATCCGATTCTACTAAAGCATTTCCCTTACTGTCTGCAATTGGACGAACAGAAGGTTTAGATTTATCTTTTTGTACTTCCCATTCTCCATTAACTTGTTTCAATTCCATATCAATAATTCCTAAGTTACTTCCAAATGCACCAGGCATTACAACCGGAACGCCATTAAATGTATCGGTTACAACCGCATGGGAATGTCCTGTTAATACCGCATCGACACCATCAATATTCGTTAAATAAAAAGAAGCATTCTCCATTCCAATATTGTATCCACTCTTATCAATGCCAGAGTGCGCCAATGCAACAATAATATCTGCACCTTCTGCCTTCATTTGAGGTACTAATTTCTTCGCTGTTTCTACAATATCTTTCGCTTTTACTTTTCCTTCTAAATTCGCTTTATCCCAGCTCATAATTTGCGGTGGAACAAAGCCCATTACGCCAATTTTCACTTTATGTTTCTGACCAGATTCATCTTCTACTTCTTTTTCAAATATATGATACGGTTTGAAGTAATTTTGATCATTTTCTTCATTACTATCTTTATCATCCTTATATACATTAGAGTTAATCACAGGGAACTCTGTTTTGCTAATCGCTTTGTTTAAGAAGTCTAAACCATAGTTAAACTCGTGGTTTCCAAGTGAAATAACGTTATACTTCATCATATTCATTAAACGATATAATGGATGCACATAATTTCCATCTAACCCTTTTACTTTTGCTACATAATCGCCAAGCGGTGTTCCTTGCAGCGCGTCCCCATCATCAAATAAAACAGAGTTTTTCGACTCTTCTCTCGCTTGATTAACAAGAGTCGCTGTTTGAACTAATCCTACTTTATTATCTGTTTTTGTTTGATAATAATCATAATTCATTAAGTTCACATGAATATCAGATGTTTCTAATATTCTTAGTTTTACAGTACTTCCCTCTTCCTCTGCATGTACAGGTGTAGGCCATATTTGCGGAGCAATAACTCCTAATACAAGCGCAGCACCAGCCAACATTTTTGTTGATTTTTTCACAAAAAAATCCCCCTTATAAAATAATCCCCTGCGACAAAGTAGAATATTAGGTGTGTATCCCTTCACACAATCAGATTCTTAAAGAAGTTAGTTGTCTTACCTCATTTGAGAACATAATAATAAATCTACCCGTCTGATATTTATCATAACGAACAGTAATTTATATCGTCAACGAATTTTGACAGACTTCCACAAATTTTCTGTAAAAATAATGTAAAAGTTTTTTGAAGTCATAACATAATGCCTACTCCATTACTTCTCCTAATGAATATGGTACAATAACCATCTATAAGGAGGGTATAACGATGAAAAAAATCATTTTATCTGCACTTTGTCTCCTCCTTCTTATCATTATATTTTTGGATTATGAAAAGAATCATGAGACAAATGTTCAAAAGGAATCTCCAACAGCAACTGCTCCGCATTGGATTGATTCACAAACAGATGCAACACTACATCATCTTGTCTTAGGTGATTCTCTTGCAAAAGGCTACGGGTCTACACAAGGTGGCTATACACAAATTGCTTCTCAGGAATTAGAAGAGCAATTGCACAAACAAATTACTGTCGATAACCTTGCTGTAAACGGCTTAACAACAGATGGTTTACTTCAAATGGTACAAACAGAAGAAGTAAAACAAAAAATAAAAGATGCCCACATTATTACAATTAGTATTGGTGGGAATAACATTTTACACATAAACAAAAATGTCGGTATTACGGAAGGAATGAAATTATTAAATGAAGAGCAAGATCGTTTTGAACGCGATTTACAAAACATCGTAAAGACCATTCGTATGTCTAATCCGAATGCACTCATCATTTTATCTGAGCTCTATAACCCATTAAAACTCGAAGATCCTATTGCTTCTTACGCAAATGTTTTCTTAGATAGCTGGAACAAAACAATATATTCGATTTCAAAAGAAAATCAACCTTCACTCGTATTACCGATTCGTAAATTATTACCAACTGATCAAAAAGACTTACTATACGACCAAGTTCATCCGAATGATAAAGGATATGAAAAAATTGCAGAATCCTTTGTACAGCAAGTGTTATCATATAAAGTGAAACTTCCGTAAGTAGGCGATTTTCCTACTTACGGTTAGTTGAACCAATCGGGCCGTTACAGACGGGCTTCCATCTTGTACCACTCACACATACCGCTTGTTTGGGCGGAATCAATATAAAAGCAAATAATTCTATTTTTATACATCGTGATTTTTTGTTACAATAAGAATAGAAGGGGGCCTGTTATATGGAGTCACGTGAGTGGGAGCGTATCGTTGATCATCTTCTTTCGTTAGTGCCTCTTTTTTATCGCAAGTTTATGCTTCCTGGAGAGTTCTCTTCTCGTCGACATATGCCACCATCACATACACAGGTGTTATTGTTATTGCATGAACGGGATACATTAGCAGTTTCAGAAATCGGAAAACGTCTAGCTATTTCGAGACCGAATATGACACCATTGCTAAACAAACTCATTCAAGAAGAACTTGTAGAGCGCCATTATAGCGAAAAAGATCGGCGTGTTATTTTAATGTCTCTTACAGCTGAAGGGAAATTATTGGTAAACCAATACAAACAATTCCTTTTAGAAAAACTGAAAGAAAATTTACAAACGTTATCAGCAAGCGACCGGGAACAACTTACCCATTCGCTACAAACAATTCAAAACTTAATTATGAAAGCAAATATATAAAGCTGCTTCTAAACGGAGGCAGCTTTATGCTTCATAATAATTTCCATAATATACATTGGAATACGGCCAAGTAGTTAAATACGGTTTCGTTTCTTGTGATGGTTGCATCTGTCTTACATATGGGACAGGATAATATACAATATGCGGATAGTACCTAGGAGCATAATAAGAAAAAAACATCAAATTTCCCCCTTTTTAGAAGCATATTCAAAAAGGAAATTTGATGTGCATTCATTATATTTGTGTAATGGGTCTTTTTATTTGTTTCTTTCTTCTTGTCAATCTCAGTTTGCGGTTTTTCTCGTATAAATAGTACATAACAAAATAGGCAATTATGCCGAATACAATTCCTATGATTGTCATTCCGATTATTACATACACTTCGTTTTGTAACAGGTTTTTTAACATCGTTAGCCCATTACTTGAAAAAAAGTCTTTTATTGTATAGTGGTGATACGGCATTGTTTTTACTTCAAATGGATAAATAAGTTTTCCAAGTGCATGTGCGAACGGAATTAGAATAACAGGTAAAAATGATGCTTTTCCAATAAGATTACCGATAATAGCTGCAGGAAACGAACCGTTCAATAATCGAACGAGTGGATAAAAAATAAGATATATGAGAGAAGCTGTATGAATAACTAGCATTTCTATTCCAAAACCAACAGCAAATCCTCTTGATACAATTTTCGCACCCTCTGGTGCACGCAATAATTTATAATAATTTAATTTCATTCCTCGCCAAATACGCTGAAAGAATGAATACGTTTTCTTATTTACTCGCATCTGAATCATCTCTCTTATATTTTTCTGTTATTTACTATTATAAAGTATACAAAGAGAAAATGCGAAATCTCAATAAGACATTTTAAATAAAAAACAACCTTCCATTATGAAGAAGGTTGTTTTTCTTGTAATAAACTGACTAATAATGCCTTTTGTACATGCAAACGATTGCCGGCTTGCTGAAATACAATTGATTGTGGCCCATCAATAATTGCTGCGGTTACTTCTTCTTCACGATGAGCAGGCAAACAATGTAAGAAACGATAAGTTGATTTTGCATACTGAGTGAGCTGCCCGTTTACTTGATATGGCTGAAATAATTCATATTTCTCCTTACTATTTTCTTGGCCCATGCTCATCCAAACGTCTGTATAAATAAAATCTGCTTCTTTAACAGCTTCTTTTGGATTATGCGTAACTTCAATTTTAGCTCCTGTTCCCTTTGCAATTTCTATTGCACGTTTTACAATCTCTTCATCCGCTTCATATCCTGGAGGCGTTGCAACTGTAATATTCATTCCCACTTTTGCACTTGCAAGCAGCAATGAATGACAAACATTATTTCCATCTCCAACGTAAGCAAGTTTGATATCTTGGAATGTATTCACTTCTTCATAAATCGTCATTAAATCTGCCAGCGCTTGACATGGATGGTGATCATCTGTTAATCCATTAATAATTGGAATTGTCGCTTCTTTTGCTAATTCTTCTACTTCCGCATGTGAAAATGTTCGTATCATAATTCCGTCAATATATTGTGACAGCACTTTGGCCGTATCTGCAATGCTTTCTCCTCTACCGAGCTGCAATTCTTTACCGCTTAAAAACATACCGTGTCCTCCAAGCTGAATCATACCAGCTTCAAATGATACACGTGTACGAGTAGAATGCTTATCAAAGATTAATCCTAAAATTTTACCATTTAATAAGGGCAATGTTTTTTCTTTTTTTACATACATCGCAAACTCAATAATTGCAATGATTTCTTCTTTCGTTAATTCTTCTAATGTTAAAATATCCTTTGTTTGAAGTTTAGGTACAGACATTGTTTTCATATGAATTCCTCCTCTATTTAATCAATACTTGTTTGCATACACGATTTATCATATGTACTGCTTCATCGATTTCTTCTTTCGTTACGATAAGTGGCGGTAATATACGCAGCACATTTGACCCGGCTTGCAAAACAAGAAGCCCTTCTTCCTCTAACGCCGTTATCATAGGACTAACTTCTCCTTTACAAACAACCCCAATCATAAGTCCTTTCCCGCGAATATCAATAATCCAATTCATATCCTGTAATTCTTCTTGTAATTTTCGTAAAAAATATGCTCCCTTTTCTTGTACTTCTTGCAAAAAAGAAGGTTGTGAAATAATTTGTAATACTTCTTTTGCAGCTGTCATCGCGATAAAATTCCCGCCAAACGTCGAACCATGTGTCCCAGGGGAAAAAACAGATCCTAATTCCTTTTTCCCAAGCATCGCTCCAACTGGAATACCATTTCCAAGCGCTTTTGCAACTGTGACAATATCAGGGGAAATCCCCATTTGTTCGTATGCAAATAACGTCCCTGTTCTTCCAATTCCGGTCTGCACTTCATCTACGATAAAAAGTGCATCGTGTGCATGACACAACTTCTCGATTTCACGTAAAAATGTGATATCTGCAGGAAGAACGCCACCTTCTCCCTGCACAACTTCCACCATAACAGCTGCGACTTCTTCATTCATCGCTTCTTGAAACGCAGCAATATCATTAAAAGGAAGATGCAGAAAACTCGGGAGGAGCGGGCCGAATCCATCATGGATTTTAGATTGCCCTGTTGCACTCATTGTTCCAAACGTTCGTCCGTGAAACGATTGTTTACACGTAATCACGACTGATTTCCCTGTATGCTTACGCGCTAACTTCAGCGCTGCTTCATTCGCTTCGGCTCCGCTATTACAAAAAAATGCATAGTCTAATCCTCGATCTTTCGTTAATAGCGCAGCGACTTCTTCTTGCACTGTATGGGGAAATAAATTTGAAATATGCCATATTGTCTTTAACTGTTCTTCCACAGCATTTACCACCGCTGGATGACAATGTCCTAAATTGCATACCGCAATTCCAGAAGTGAAATCTAAATATTGCTTTCCTTGTTTATCTGTAACCTTTGTGCCGCTGCCTTTCACAATTTCAATGTTTCGTCTACTGTATGTTGGAAAAACATGCTGTCCCATTATAGATCCCCCCTTTTTTTATTGTTGTACCAATCCACTCTCCTTTATTTGTCAGAAAACGTTGTGTACCGTTTACAATTACAACATCCTTTACACCTAGTTCTAGTGACTTCAGTGCTGCTTTCACTTTCGGAATCATTCCACCAGTAATAATTCCATTGTCTATAAGATCTAGAAGCTGCTTTTCCTCTGCTTGCTCAAGGAGCTCCTCCTTATATATGACACCATCTACATCTGTAATAAAAATTAAATTTTTCGCATTCATCGCTGTCGCAATTGCTGCTGCCGCTGTATCTGCATTGACGTTGTATACCTGTCCAGCCATGACTCCAACTGGTGCAACAACAGGAATAAACTGATTTACTAACAAATGTTCTAGTAACATCGTTTGAACATATTGCACTTCACCGACAAAGCCAAACTTCTCTTCTAACGGAACAACTTGCAATAACTTCCCATCACAGCCGGATAATCCAATTGCTCCAAGTTCTTGTTCATTTAACTTTGAAACAAATGTCTTATTTGTACTACCGCATAAAACCATCTGCACAACTTCCATTACCTCTGCTGTTGTTACACGCAGTCCATCTTTCTTTTCAATTGGGATACTTAATTTATTAAGCATCGCATCAATTTCAGGCCCACCGCCATGAACAACAATCACGTCATATATTTGTGCCATTTGTTTCATACATTGAAAAAATGTTTCACCTAAACGAGCTAACATACTACCGCCACACTTTATTACAATACGCTCTCTCATTTCTTCTCTCCTTATGTGCGATAACAAGCATTAATTTTCACATATTCATAACTTAAATCGCATCCCCATGCTCTTCCACTGGCTTTGCCAAGATGTACATATACATCTATAACAATCTCTGATTGCTGCAACAGTTGTTTCATCTCTTCTTCTGAAAAATGTTGCGGTTCACTACCTTTTAATACTGCAATCGACTGAACATTAATATCCACCGTACTCGTTTCAATTACAATGCCGCTTTGTCCAATTGCGCTAATAATACGTCCCCAGTTTGCATCTTCGCCGTATACAGCTACTTTTACAAGATTGGAACCGACAATTTTCTTCGCAATCATATTTGCTTCTTCTACAGTGCGTGTGCCATGCACATTTACTTCAATTAACTTTGTCGCCCCTTCTCCATCTTTCGCAATTTGCTTTGCTAAATCTTCACACACCTTTTCAAGTGCCATCAAAAACTTCTCCCATTCTGGATGTTCTTCACATATTGCGGTTGTGTTTGATAGGCCGCTTGCCATAACAAGTACCATATCATTCGTAGACGTATCTCCATCGACCGTAATTTGATTAAATGTATGATTCGTAATTTGTGACAATACTCTTTGCAACGCTTCACTTTCTATATTTACATCAGTCGTAATAAACCCAAGCATCGTTGCCATATTCGGGTGAATCATTCCTGAACCTTTTGCAGCCCCGGCAATTGCAACCTCTTTTCCTTCAATAGAGAGCTTATAGCACGATTGTTTCGCAACTAAATCTGTTGTCAAAATCGCTTCATAAAATGATGCCGCAATCTCTAATTCTTTTGATGGTTGTAAAAAAGAAATACCGCTTCGCACTTTTTCCATCGGTAGAGGCTCTCCAATAACTCCTGTAGACGCTACCGCAACATAATGCTCCTCTACATGAAACTGCTTAGCTGCTAATGCACGCATTTCATATGCATCTTGTAGTCCTTGTTCGCCTGTACAAGAATTTGCATTTGCACTATTGACAACAATAGCTTGTAATTTTTCCTTGGCAGCAATACTTTCTTTCGTAACAATAAGAGGAGCTGCTTGAAATTGATTTTGTGTATAAACAGCCGCACAGCTAGCTGGCACTTCACACACAATTGCTCCTATATCTTTTCTCTCTTTTCTTAACCCCGCATGAATTCCAATTGCTGCAAATCCTTTTGGTGTTACAATCGAACCGTTTTCTATCTTCGTGCATAATACTGTTTCAATCATGATTCTTCCCCCTTACGGATATAGCGGCATAAAGTG
Source organism: Bacillus sp. AFS018417 (assembly GCF_002560985.1). Taxonomy (NCBI): domain Bacteria; kingdom Bacillati; phylum Bacillota; class Bacilli; order Caryophanales; family Bacillaceae; genus Bacillus; species Bacillus sp. AFS018417. Next base: position 34,730 of record NZ_NTTM01000053.1, on the reverse strand, counting down.
TAAATTCTCCGTTTCTTTCACTCCTGCCAATATATTTGCATTTTGTACAGCCTGCCCAGCTGCACCCTTCATTACATTATCAATGACTGCTACAATCGTAATTCGTCCCGTCCGCTTATCGTAAGCTGTTCCGATATCACAAAAGTTAGATCCCCTTACTTCTTTCGGGCTTGGAAAAACTCCCTTTTCTCGTATTCTTACAAACGGTGAGTGACAATAACTCTCTTCATAAATTTGCTGAAGTGTAACATCTGTTATCTCTTGCTTTACCTTTGCATAGAGTGTTACCATAATTCCCCTTGTAATCGGAATAAGGTGTGTACTAAATGTGATTGGTTTCATGCTCTCATCCCACTCTTGTAGCATTTGCTCAATTTCCGGAACATGCTGATGTTCATTTACTTTATAAATGTATAAATTATCGTGAATTTCTGGGAAATGCGTCATACTTGTTGGTGTCTTTCCAGCTCCAGAAACCCCTGATTTTGCATCAATAATAAGTGAATCCACTTCAATTATTCCGTTTTTTACTAAAGGAGCTGCCGCCAGTAATGTTGCTGTTGCATAACATCCTGGATTCGCAATTAAGTTTGCTGTTGCGATCTCACCTTTTTTCCACTCCGTTAATCCATACACAGCTTGTTGTAACACTTCTTCTTTCGCAGCTTCTTTTTTATACCACTCTTCATATATAAACGGCTTTCGAATTCGAAAATCTCCTGATAAATCAATAACTCTCATACCCGCTTCTAGTAAACTTGGAGTCAAATTTGCTGACACCCCAGCCGGAGTTGCTAAAAATACAATATCTGCTTCTTTTGCAATTCCTTCAACATCTACTTCTGCTAATGTGTGAGAAACAAAAGTAGATAAATGGGGATAAGGTGTTGTCATGACGTCTCCAATTTGCGAAAAAGAATGTACCGATGTCACTGTAAAACTTGGATGATGTGTTAATAACCGTAAAAGCTCAAGTCCTCCGTATCCAGTTGCCCCAATAATTGCCGCTTTCATAATTCCTCCTCATTACCTTTTAGATTTAAGTATGATTATAATACTGTATATTTATAGAGTCAATTAAATATTTATAAATTTTTAAATAATAAAAACCTATATTAAAAGTCATTTTACTAATAAAACTTTCAAAGTAGATGAATTTTTATGCAAACAAACAAAATAGAGACTTTCTTTTCTAATTCAAGTACAATAAAAACAATACATATATACATGTAGGTGGGAAAAATCATGAATGAAAAATTAATCCAAAAAATGATTACAAAAAGTTTTCAACAATATCAATGTACGCCAACTTCACAAGAAGACTATAAAATGCTTATAAAACGTATTCAAAACATACTTTCTAGTAATACAGAGATTGATTTGTATGAGGCGATAGAGGATGTCGTATACGAATATATTACGTTATCTTAAAGAGAGATATTATTACAAAGAAAATATTGAACTAAAATCAGCAATAGACAATTTAATTAAGTAAAAAATAGGAGANNTCTCCTATTTTTTACTTAATGATTTTCCAGCTACACGCTCGAATAACCCTGGAAACAATGAAAAAATAATCGGTCCTAAATTCATCCACTTGGGTAAATTCACTTCACGCTTTTTCATTTCGATTGCTTTTACAATTTGCTGCGCTACATAGTTTGGTTTTAATATGTAATGTTCGACACTTTTTACGTATGTACCAGATTGATCTGCTATCGTATGGAAGTTTGTATCAATTGGACCTGGATTAATTGCTGTTACAGTAATGTTTGTATTTGCAAGTTCCATGCGCAAACTATTTGTAAACCCTAATACTGCATGCTTTGTTGCTGCATATGCACTTGATTTTGGCGTTGCAATTTTCCCTGCTAGTGAAGCGATATTCACAATATGCCCGCTATTTCGTTTCAACATATAAGGCAAAACTGCCTTCGTACATGCTACTAAACCGAATACATTTACATCGAACATATCCTTTACTTCTTGTACCGATGCATCAACGAATGTTTTAAAAACGCCAAAACCAGCATTATTGACTAATATATCAATACGTCCTATATCATGAAGTATTTGTGTGAAAACAAACTCCACTTCTTCTTCATTACTAACATCCAAAACATAGTAATGACAAGAAGTACGATATGCTGTTTCAATTTTTTGCTTGAGCGCTCGCAGTTTTTCTTCTGTACGAGCAATTAGTACAGTGATTGCACCTTGCTCCGCTACTTGCATCGCTAGCTCTTCTCCAATTCCACTTGAAGCTCCTGTGATGACGATTACTTTGTCTTGTAAACGTCGGCTCATGGCTGTCACCTACTTTGCATAGTAAATCCATTGTTCTGATGACTTATCAATCATCACTTGTTGATTATATGCTAAAAAGTCTAATTGTCCAACTGTTTCAGAGATTGTAAGCGGCAACTGCTTTTCATATAACGTAGGAAATAGTTTGACACACACCTCGAATGCTGTCATCGGTTGTTCTTTTAATAAATTTAATACTTTAAAAGCTCTTGCCCCTTGTTTTTGTAATCGCTCATTTACCAGCCCTTTTACATCAAGAACATCTTCTCCATGCCCTGATAAAACACGTGAAATATTCATACGAGCTAAACGCTTTAATGTTTCATTGTACTGCAGCATCGGTTGTGCTCGTTCTGTTTCTCCCTCATATGGCGGCTCTAGAATTGGATTAGAAGAAATATGTCCAATCAGCGCATCCCCGCCAATTAACAACCCATCTCTTTCACGGTATAAAGAAATATGAGTAGAGGCATGCCCCGGTGTTTCAATCACCGTAAACTCCGGTAAAGAAGCAATACTATCTCCTTCTCGTACAGTATGTGTAAGCGAACGTTTACAAGAATAAATCAGTGTTTTCGTTAACAATGCACCTTGTGGTAACAAGACTTCTGGAACCCCAAATTGCACAGATGCTTCTAAAAAGAACTGTTGATAACGCTTTAGAAATTGCGGATCTTGTGTAATCCACGGTTCATTCCACGGATGTCCAACAATATTTGTTCGTTCAGAAAATATATCCAATAATCCGCAATGATCTGCATGATGGTGTGTAAGAACAACCGTTTCAATATCTTCTATCTGATATCCTAACGCACCTAGTTGCTTCTCCAGTGCAAGTCTCGCTTCTTCTGTATTTGTTCCTGTATCAATTAATGTGAGTGTCTCTCCCTCTACTAAAAAAACATTGACTACTTCAACTGCAAATGGAACAGGAATTTCCATTCGATGAATGACTGTCATACATGTTCGCCCCCTCTTTCTTTCCGTTTCAAAAAATGAATCTTCCTTCAGTTTACATCTTACATAAATATTTGTCATTATTTTCAGATAAAAAGGAGGGATTTTCTATAAAGAACCGAATGTATGTAAATTTATAAGTTATTCTCATATACATAGTAAAAGGAGGACTCATCATGTCACTACAAAAAATCGCTTTTATCGGTGCAGGTTCAATTGCCGAAGCTACCCTTGCCGGCTTATTACAAGCTCACGTTGTAAAAGGGGAACAAATTACTGTCAGTAACCGCTCTAATGAAAGAAGACTGCAAGAGTTACATCATCGCTACGGAGTACATGGTACACATGATAAAAAAGAGCTGCTTGCTCATGCCGATATCATATTTTTAGCAATGAAACCAAAAGATGTTGTGGAGGCTCTTACTCCATTACAAGATTACATTACAGAGAATCAATTAATCATTTCATTATTAGCAGGTGTATCTACGACATCCATTACTAATTTATTACAAAAAAATGTTCCTATCATCCGGGCAATGCCAAATACATCATCGACGATTTTAAAATCCGCTACTGCTATTTCTCCTTCTGTTCACGCAAAAGAAGAACATATCATGCTTGCAAAAACGCTTTTTGAAACAATTGGTCTTGTTTCTGTTGTAGAAGAAAAGCACATGCACGCTGTCACCGCTTTATCAGGAAGTGGACCAGCTTATATTTATTACGTTGTCGAAGCAATGGAAAATGCCGCAAAACAAATCGGCCTAGAGGAAACTGTTGCAAAATCACTTATTCTCCAAACAATGATTGGTGCCGCAGAGATGTTAAAAACAAATACAAAGCACCCTTCTATATTACGAAAAGAAATTACATCACCAGGAGGAACGACGGAAGCTGGCATTGAAGTATTGAAAAGCTTTCAATTTCAAGAAGCACTTATTCAATGTATTACAGAAGCAACAAAACGTTCTCACGAGCTTGGTGAAACGTTAGAGAAATTTGTAAATGAAAAATAAAAAAACCTCGCTGAGTAAGCAAGGTTTTTCTCTTATTCACTTTTCTTCCCAAAAATTTCTTCTTGTATACGACGCCCCGTTGGCGTTGCCGCAAGACCGCCTTCTGCTGTTTCACGAAGCGCACTTGGCATCGATTGCCCGATGCGGTACATTGCTTCAATTACTTCATCACATGGAATGGCACTCGTTACACCAGCTAATGATAAATCAGCTGCAATCATCGCATTTGATGCGCCAGCTGCATTGCGTTTTACACATGGTACTTCTACAAGACCTGCAACAGGATCACATACTAAACCGAGCATGTTCTTAAGCGCAATACTCATCGCTGTTGCCGCCTGCTGTGGTGTACCTCCAGCCATTTCAACAGCTGCTGCCGCTGCCATACCACTTGCTGAACCAACTTCCGCTTGGCACCCACCAGCTGCTCCAGCAATACAAGCATTGTTAGCTACAACCATACCAAACGCACCAGCTGTAAATAGAAATTCAATCATTTCTTCACGTGTTGGGTTTAATTTTTCTTTTAGCGCAAATAACACACCTGGTACTGTCCCAGCTGAACCAGCTGTTGGCGTCGCACAAATAATACCCATAGCAGCGTTTACTTCATTCGTTGCGACAGCTTTACTTACCGCATCTAAAATTGTATCCCCAGACAACCCTTTTCCGCTTTTCATGTACGCTTGTACTTTCACTGCGTCTCCACCAGTCAGTCCAGTCGGAGATTTTACGCCTTGAATTCCGCGCTCAACTGCTTTTTCCATTACAACTAAATTTTTTTCCATACCAGCGATTACTTCTTCACGAGAAAGGTTTCTTGTTTCCATTTCACATTGAATCATAATCTCTGCGATTTTTACATTTTTCTCTTCTGCTTGTGCAACCAGTTCCGCTACGTTCCGAAACATGTTGTGTCCCCCCTGCTATTAATCCATAATTGTTACTTGACAAATATTTGACTGCGCTTTAATTTCCTCGATTATTTCATTTGCTAACAATTCATCCGTTTCAATAACCATTAATGCTTTTCTTCCTTTTTCCTTACGTGAAACACTCATCATGCTAATATTGATTTCGTGCTTTGCAAGAATAGATGTAACAGAAGCAATTGCTCCGAAACGGTCATTATTTACGATAAGGAGCGCCGGACTTGTGCCTGTTAATTGCAAATCAAATCCATTTAGCTCCACAACTTCAATTTTCCCACCGCCGATTGAGCAAGCAACCACTTCAATTTCATCCTCATCTTTGTACAAACGAATTTTCGCTGTATTTGGATGCACTGCTTGTGCTTCTTCTTCAATAAATGTAACGTCAATTCCACTTGCTTTTGCAATTTCAAGTGCTTGTGGAATACGAGGATCATCCGTTTCAAATCCTAGTATTCCTCCAACAAGCGCTACATCCGTACCGTGACCTCGATACGTTTTCGCAAACGAACCGTATAAAGAAATGATAATTTTCTCAGGTTCATGACGGAACAGCTGACGAGTAACTTGCCCCATTCTTGCTGCACCTGCAGTATGCGAACTAGATGGACCAATCATAACTGGACCAATAATATCAAAAACTGAGCGATATTTCATAATAGTTCCCCCTAAATCTTCATTATGAAAAAGTTATTTACTAATAATCTATTAATCTGTTGCTTTTTTGTTTTTCTATTTGTACTAATAAATTTATAGAATCAATTCAATAAACTGATACACACCATCAGCTATCATAATATATAAGAATCATCTTGTCACTTCTTGATTTATTTCATTTTTTTACAAAAACAAACAAAACCTAAATTTATAACGTACAAATATATTGGATACGCTTTCATTATATCTCTTTTTTTACGGAATTTAAACTTTTTAATATTTCAAATTAAGCACAAACTTTTCATACATTCAGTTCGATAGTATTTTACCGTTAATAGTTCTTCTCTATTTTACGAAAACGATACAATGAAAAAACCTTGACAGATACATCCGTTATCTCTGTCATGGTTTTTTCATTATTTTGATACAGGAAAACTTTTCAAATCCGCTGCGATTTCCGTGTTTGGAAATACTTGTTTCGCTTCTTCGACGAGCATTTTACATGCTTCACCTTGATAACGAGAGCTAATATGAGTTAAAATCATTTGTTTTACATTTGCCTGCAGCGCAATATTTGCCGCTTGTTGTGTTGTAGAATGGTAATAATCATAAGCTTGCTGTGAATCTTCGGCACCGAACGTCGCTTCATGTATAAGTACATCAGCATCTTGTGCTAATTCAATACTCGCTTCACAATAACGTGTATCTCCTAAAATTGTAATAATTCGTCCCTTTTGAGGTGGTCCAATGAAATCCTTTCCGCAAAGTATACGCCCATCCTCAATCTCTACTGTTTCTCCATCCTTTAACCGCTTAAAGATTGGTCCCGGTTTAATTCCTTCCTCTAATAGTTTATCTACAAGAAGATGCCCTGGAATATCCTTTTCTACAATACGATAGCCAAAACATTCAATGCCGTGTGACAATCGTTTCGTTTCCACAAGAAATTGCTTATCTTCATATACAATACCTTCTTCGGTAATTTCTATAATCTCTATCGGGTATTTTACATGTGTTGTACTCACTGCCAACGCTACTTCAACAAACTGTTTAATCCCTTTTGGGCCATATACAGTTAACGGAGTTGTTCCTCCCTGAAAAGAACGGCTGCCTAACAAACCTGGCAATCCAAAAATATGATCCCCATGTAAATGCGTAATAAATATTTTCTCAATGCGACGCGGACGCACTGATGTATGTAAAATTTGATGCTGCGTTGCCTCACCGCAGTCAAATAGCCACGTTGCACCTCGTTCTTCTAATAATTGCAAAGCTATCGCTGATACATTTCTTCCCTTTGAAGGAACACCAGCTCCCGTTCCTAAAAATACAAATTCCACGTTGCATCCTCCAAGCATTTCATAATATCTATCGCTATCTTACGGAATATAAACAAAAATGGCAAATAAACTTTGTATAAACCACTTATCTAGACAACTATACAATACGAACATTCATTACAAAAAAATTCACACTCGTTCGTTTTTTGTAGTAAAATAATACTATTATTTATACAAGGTGGCTGAAACAATGAAAGAATTATTTCGTTTACAAACTGACTTTTCTTCTTCTTTTGATCGCTGGGTAAGTTCATTTATCTCTGAAACACCAGCAGAATTACAATGGTCTACATTAAAAGAATTAATTCATGAGTATATAGCATTGCATACAGTTCAAGCGGTACCAGAATACATCTCTTCTTCCATCACATATTATGCACAGCGTATTTCTACGCCAACTAATACAGACATTGTGATTTACGAAAGTCCTTCTATGTCATAATATGTTTACGTATTAAAACATAAAAAGGTATCGGCTTCCGATACCTTTTTATGTTGGGATGAATAAGCAAAACGACTTGTTTAAATACAAAATGAAGTACATAGACAGGCGCCGTTTTTGAATTATGATGCATATAAATCACGGATTTATCATCTTGAAAAATCCGTAAAAGTTAATCTTCCACAAACGTTATACTTATATATTAAATAAATATGTTAAGCAATGTAGAAGATAGGGAGCATATGAGTGATAAAGTAAAACTTCCATCAGTGGGGGTTTTCTTCATCCCCCACCTATCTTCTTTGCTTTTCTCTGCATCTTGAGGTGGGGGTCTTACTGCCCGTTAATGCGGGATAAATACAAAATTCCTATCAATTGTTATGTATTGTTACAAATTGCTTAATCATTTCATTTAAATCCTTCGCTGCTTTTGTGGGAATCTGATGCTTTACATTATCAATAAAATTTAATTTATTACATGGCAATTTTTCATACAGTAGCTTCGCATAACTGTAAAATGGTTTATTTTCCTTACCATAAACTAACAAAACAGGAAGCTTAATCTTTCTAAGTTGACTTGTACAATTATAATGCAAACTATAACGATAATATTGTTCGATATTTTTCGCATTTCCTTTTCGCGCTTCTTTAAACATCTTTACGAATAATTTCTGTGTATTCGAATTGCTCCATGCAATGGACAATGTTAGAACATGAATAGCTCGTGCTTTTGCAAGTGTTATACCTAAAGAAATTTTATTCCTTAGATAGTTATCCTTTACTTCTGATATCCCTCCGATTACAATACCCCCTAAGGCCCTATCCGCATAATGCAACAAAAATTCCAATACGACAGAACCTCCAATTGAATACCCGCATATAAATGCTCTTTTGATGTTCAAATGATCCAATAAACATCTAATATCTTCAACGATCAATGGATAAGTTATCGATTGTTTTGAATACTGACTTCTTCCGTGACCTCTAATATCAAAAGTAACAACTTGAAACTTTTGAGATAATTCTTCTACTTGGTACTCAAAATTTACAGAAGTAAGTACAGGAGGATGAATAAAAACAATAGGAATCCCTTGTCCCTTTACCGTATAGTATAGGTTGCTACCGTCCACATCCAACATTGGCATGTATGTAATCACCTCATTGTCTTTACATTAGCTTCTGTTATTATACGAAGCTTTTCTTTTTATATTCTGGAAAATACATTAGCATAAGTTGCCATCATAAATCTCCATAAATTTCGCAATATAAATCATGTAGAATGGAGCTTAATATCTATTCATAAATTTTTCTACAAGGAGTCGAACATGAATATTCTAAGATGGTTCATATCATTATTCGCTTTTAGAAGAGGAACTCAGCAAGTGTTCCGATTGTTTAGAAATAGACGAAACACTCGAAATTGGATTTGGATTTCTTTACTAGGTATAGGAACAGTTTTTGGTTTAGCAGCACGCCGAAACTTCAATATGATGCGGCCGGCTCAACGTTTCTTTCGAGGCCTTAAAAATACAACAAAAACAGTTATGCCAAACAATTTAAATTTGGCAAATGTGGAATTTGGTAATGAAATAACTCCAAATAAACAAAAGAAGTAATGGAATCAAAATTAATAACGATTGTGGATTAAGTAAAGCTTAAAAATGTATTGTACGCTGAAGAGAAGACTTTATATACAAGCTCTTAGCTTAATTTTAAATATGAAAGGCTGGCATTTTGCCAGCCTTTCTCAGTGCACTTCAAAGTATTCAATCTCTTCCACATAATAGTACCTTTAAATTATCCCGCATTAACGGTCAGTATGCCCCCCCACTGATGGAAGTTTCACTTTATTTTCATATGATTCTTCCATGATTTACGCATAAAAACCAAAGAATTGGTCATTTTAAAATATAAAATTGAGTAAGGAGGAGCATATATGAAAAAAATAAACATCCTTGTTGTATTTTTTCTATCAATTATTTCATTGTTTGGATGCGCAGGAAATCAAAAAGAAAAAGCTTTGAACAATCGTAAAGATAATGCAATGCAAAATGTTCGATACGAAGGCAACAATGCTGGTATTCAAAACGATAGAAATAATCGTATAAATGATAACAACCAAACACGACTAGAAGTGGCTAATAAGGCCGCTGACCGAATTGCTGAATTAGATGAAGTCGACCAGGCAAATGTCATCGTTACAAACAACAATGCCTATGTTGCAGTTGTCTTAAAAAATGGAGTACAAGGAAACATAACAGATCAGCTAGAAAAGAAAATTGCCGATCAAGTAAGAGCTACAGATCCAGATATTCGAAATGTATTTGTATCGTCAAACCCTGATTTTGCCAATCGGATGAGGGACTATGCAGAAAAAATCAAGCGAGGCGAGCCAGTAGAAGGGTTAGTTGAAGAATTTAATGAAGCCGTTAAGAGAGTATTCCCTACCGCTCGTTAAAAGTGAATTTAAAAAGTATTAACAACAACTTATCATGTTTCTTAAGAAAAATTTTATTGTCTCTAAAATCTCGCAGAAGATACCTCCTGCGAGATTTTTCTATAGCAAATGCTATTACATATTAATGTTTCATATAAATTTATTCTCTAAATTCTGCTGAAATGTTCTCTCTTGTTGTCGAAACACTTGACTGCCGTGCTGAATAACCTTCGTACCATATTTACTATTTAGTTGTTCCATCACTGTCAAAAGCGGTTCTGCCTTCGCATCTTCTTCAAAAGAAAATAAATCAAGCTGCTTAATCGCTTCTGTTTTCCATTCTAATTCACAGGCAGTAATGCCAAGTAATCTCACAGGGTCACCATCCCAATGTTTTTTCCATAGCCTTATTGTTGCTTGAAAAATATCTGGTGATTCCCAAATTGCATTTTCTAACATTTTACTGCGCGTAATCGTTCGGCGATTATAGTATTTAATCATAATTTGAATATTATATGTAACGAGAGCACGTTTTTGTAATCTTCGGCTCACAGATTGAGACAAGCGCTCTAACATATCTAGCAATTCCTTCTCTTCGTCCACATCTTTTGGCAACGTTATAGAATTTCCGATCGTTTTGTATTGTCCCATTTGACTTGGATCAACATCTCTATTGTCTATGCCATTTGCACGTTTTTGCAAATCCAGCCCATGATTTCCAATCACAGAACGAATAATATGAGCTTTTCCAACGGCTAAGTCACCAATCGTATGTATATGTACATCTTTTAATTTTTCTGCTGTTTTCTTCCCAATCCCATGCATCTTTTCAACTGGAAGCGGCCAAAGAAGCTCTTGTACATCACGTTTACGAAGCACTGTAATACCTAGCGGCTTTTTCATATCAGAGGCTGTTTTGGCTAGAAATAAGTTTGGAGCAATCCCAATGCTGCATGGAAGCTGTAATTCTGTTAGTAATGTTTGTTGAATCATTTGAGCAATTTCTAACGGTGAACCGAGCCCATAGCAATCTGTAATATCTAAATACCCTTCATCGATTGAAACAGGTTGGATTTTTTCTGTAAACCGCGCAAGAATTTGAAACAAAGCAAAAGAAGCCTCTCTGTATAACTCAAAGTTTGGATGTTTTATAACAAGTTCCGGACATAATCGTTTTGCTTCCCAAACAGGCATTGTCGCACGAATTCCCTTCGCCCTTGCTTCATAACTGCACGTTACAATAATTCCTTTCCGTTCCTTCGCATCCCCAGCTATCGCTAACGCTTTACCTTGCAACGATGCATCATGTGCGATTTCAACAGATGCATAAAAACAATTCATATCAACATGCAAAATGACGCGGCCATTTTTCGGATACATTTCGCGCATCTTTCTCACCTCACAAGAACATTCGTTCTTATTTTATCAAAAACATTATAAAAAAATCAATATTAGAGAGGAGGAAATTGTTAATATATAGAAGTACGTCCACACGGGAATTTTAAGGAGGTTAAAAAAGAAATGACTACATATCCAAAACCCCTTTATCTAATTTTACTATCTGTTTTCTTTTTGTTGCTCATCTATTCCCTACTTCCAATCATAGGCGTTGATGCTCACGGATTTCTTTCGTCTCTATTGTCATTTTCAACTTTGTACATTCTTCCATGGATTTTTTTGTACTGGTTTATCCGCCTTGTAAAGGCAGTAGAATCCAAATAACTAACACTCTTAAGGAGAGAAGAAAATGAATGAAGAATTTGATAGCAAACACTTTAGACTCGAAAAAATTCGTAACGGGATATATGCGGCAATTGCAAAAGAAGGTGGCGGTGCTGCAGCAAATGCTGGTTTTATTGATTTAGGGGATACAACCATTGTTTTTGATACATTTAATACACAACAAGCTGCCGAAGATTTAAAATATGCAGCAGAAACTATAACAAATCAGCCCGTTACATGGGTGATAAACAGTCATTGGCACGGAGACCACATTCGAGGTAACCAAACGTTTAAGGATAGCACTATTATTTCAAGCCAAATTACATATGACAAAATGAAGACTATTCATCCATCACGGATCACTAAACAAAAAAATGATATTCATGGTCTAAGAAATTATATTTGCTCTTTAAAGGACCAAGTAACTCAAACTTATGATATTAACTTAGAACATCAAATCAATTTTTTAAGTGAGTTAGAAATCTCATTACCTACACTAGAGTTAGTACTACCACAACAATCATTTAAAGATGAAGTCATTTTCCGTGGAACGAAACGTAGTGCAAAGCTTTTCACATTAGGCGGCGGGCATTCCCTTTGCGATGCTATGCTTTATATTCCAGAAGATAAAATAATATTCATGGGTGATTTATTATTTGTTGATTGCCATCCCACATTTTTCGAAGAATCAAATCCACAAAGTTGGATTCATATTTTAAAAGAGGTTGAAAGTATGGATATTGATATAGCCATATCAGGGCATGGTTCGATTGGTACAAAGATCAATTTCTTACAAGTAATCGATTATATACATAACTTAACTGCAATTGCACAAAAAAACAACGAGATCGAAACTATTCCATTACCTAACGACTACAAAAATTGGCCTTCTCCACAAATATATCATCAAAATGTAAAAACACTAAAAGAACTATTACATTGTTAAGCTAGTTGAAGAACATTTACGTTAAGTAATAAGAAAACGCATGGGTAATTTCACCCATGCGTTTCAACTTAGCCGATTCTTTGATTACTTCGCTACTTCCTCAATAATCGCAACAACCATTTCTGCTGTTTTTACTAATTCTTCAACAGGTATTTTTTCGTTTGTTGTATGAATTTCTTCGTAACCAACTGCTAAGTTTACTGTTGGAATACCGTGACCCGCAATTACGTTTGCATCGCTACCACCACCGCTTTGGTGAAGGGATGGTGTACGACCGATTTTTTCAGCAGCACGTTTAGCAACTTCTACAACGTGATCGCCATCAGCAAATTTGAATCCTGGGTACATTACTTTTACTTCTACTTCTGCTTGTCCGCCCATTTCTTTAGCTGTAGATTCAAATGCTTCTTTCATTTTGCGAACTTGCTCTTGCATTTTTTCGTCTACTAAGGAACGTGCTTCAGCAAAAATTTCTACATAGTCACAAACGATATTTGTTTGTGTACCGCCTTCAAAACGACCGATATTTGCAGTTGTTTCAGAATCAATGCGGCCAAGCGGCATTTTTGCAATGGATTTTGCGGCAATTGTAATCGCAGATACACCTTTTTCTGGTGCTACACCTGCATGAGCTGTTTTACCGCGAATAATTGCGTTTACTTTTGCTTGTGTTGGCGCTGCAACAACGATTTCTCCAACCTTTCCATCGCTATCTAATGCATAGCCATATTTCGCTGTAATACGTTCACGATCCAATGCTTTTGCACCAACAAGACCAGATTCTTCACCAACTGTAATGATGAATTCGATTTTTCCGTGCGCAATATTTTTCTCTTTTAACACGCGAATTGCTTCAAACATTGATGCAAGTCCAGCTTTATCATCAGCACCTAAAATCGTTGTGCCGTCTGATACGATATAACCATCTTGAATAGAAGGCTTAATTCCTTTACCAGGAACAACTGTATCCATATGAGAAGTAAAGTAGATTGTATCTACTCCTTCTTTTGTTGCAGGTAATGTACAAACTAAGTTACCAGCACCATGACCAGTCTCACCCATTGTATCGTCTTCAAATACTTCAACGCCTAAAGAAGAGAATTTTTCTTTTAATACTTTGCAAATTTCAGCTTCGTATTTTGTTTCAGAGTCTACTTGCACAAGTTCCATAAATTCATTCACTAAACGTTCTTGATTAATCATGAGAATGCGCCTCCTGTTATGTATGTAACAATGACTATTATAACAGAATTTCGTAAAATTTTCGAAAGAGGTGGTACAAGAGGTTATTTACATTATATCTCTTTACTAAATTGCTTCTCTTATTATCATTCGTTCAACAATATCCATCACTAAAATGCCTTCTTTTTATCGTCTTTTTATTCAGATTTTTAGAAATATAGCAACTTATCTACTTTCAATTTTGTCTAAGTAAATCCCTTGTCTCCTTTTTTATTTCTCGTTACAATAGATAGAAGAGATTCGCAAGGAGGATCAACATGAATAAAAAAACTCAAAAAATTATGGTTTATGTTATGTTAATTGCAATGCTTGTAACAACACTACTTACTGGGATAAGCATGTTTTGGTAAACAAGGGCTACTTTGTCCTTGTTATTTTATTATAATCACAACGCCAGCGACACTAAATGCAAATCCCATCGCCAGTGCTAGTATGAAGCTGCTGTAATGTTGCTGATAAAAAGCACCTATTGCAAAAGTAAAATTGAGAAGAGAAATAAAGAAGATAGCTATAGTGAGTGGAAAGATATTAAAAATAGCCAATATAAAAGCAATAACGGAAAGAAAACCTACAAAAAATTGGATGTATGGTAAGCTCTGATTTATATACACAACAGCAACCCCTTTTCACCAAATCTTTATATATCTCTCATTAACGCATGTTATATATACACATGTCAAGACAAGATGTGATATGACAAAAAGCCAACATATACTGTTGGCTTTTTTCGTAAGCAATCGCACCCTTTTCTTTCGCAAGCTGCTCAAATGACTTTTTCGACTTAACAATCCATACTTTTGTTCCAATTGGAACCTGATCGTATAAATACTCTACATCTTTTTTATACATGCGAATACAACCTTGCGAAATATATTTGCCAATCGAGCTTGGCTGATTTGTTCCGTGTATTCCATATTTACTACCATCTGTACCTCGGGCATTAAACCCAATCCATCTAGAACCGAGCGGATTTTTCGGGGAACCACCTGGGATGTTCTTTGCAATATAATATGGATTTTTCACTTTCATCACAACATCAAATGTACCTTCTGGCGTTAAATCATTCGTTTTACCTGTCCCAACTGGAAATGTGTTTTGTATCTTTCCATCATGAATATATGCAAGCTGGTTCGTTTGTTTATTGACGATAATAAGCGGATCGCCAACACGTGGATTATCACCGAGCGGCCAAAGCGGCGATAGGGAAACAAATAATATGAATGAAAGAAGATATGGCATACCTCATTCCTTCCTTCTTATATTAATTCTTTGATGTTATATTTCCCTTTGAATCGACTTTTAATAAGTAAATATTGTTCTATTTCATACACGAGCTGAACGAGCTTGGCCCGCATTTCAAATTCTTCTCGTGTTTCTGGAAGCCGCATTTCTCGAAAGATTTCTCGCATCTCCTGAAGTTGCCTTAATGAAATAACCCCCGTACTTTCTGGGCGAATTGCATTCCCAACATTTTCAATTACATCCGCCACCATCCCCGCCTGTTCATACGACCAAGATAACGAAGCGGCTAGCGGCATAACTCTTTCTAAAATTTCATACTGTTGCTGACGCATTTGAAAATAACGATAGTAATAATCATCTTCACGCATAAACTGATTTTCCAGCTTTTTAAAAGACAATTCTTTTGCCTTCTCAAGTAATGTTTCCGTTTCAATTAGCTCTTTTCCATTCCACACACTATCACGATTTCTTAAATATGCAGCCATTTCAAAAAGAATCGTTTTAAAATTAGATTCTACTTTTTGTTGATAATCTTTTAACTCACTTTCAACACTTGGCATGTACAAATTAATTAACAAAGCAACGCTAATTCCAACCGTTAAAATTGCAATCTCATTTCCAACAATTGACCACGTAATTTTTTGCAATGAAAATAAATGCATAACAATAACAGAGCTTGTAACAATCCCCTCTTGAATCTTAAGCATAACTGCAGTTGGAATAAACAGAAGTAATAGAAGTCCAAGTGCTAGCGATGTATATCCTATCGATTCAAAAATAAAAAATGCAAACACCATAGAAAGTAAACAAGCTAAAAAGCGATGAATAGATACTTCTAATGATTTTCTTTTTGTATTTTGCACACATAGAATAACAAGAATGCCGGCTGTGCTATAAAACTCCAAATGAAATAATTGAGCAATCCACACAGCCAAGGCAGTTCCAGCTGCTGTTTTCACTGTTCGATATCCAATTTTAAACATATTAACGCTCCTATTATGTACGAACTTCTTTCAAAATAAGTATAAAGAAAAGGATGACACAATGTCATCCTTTTTCCATTATTATTCACGTAATTTTTACATGTTACAACATTTTTTGTAAAAATTCTTGTGCACGTTTGCTTTCCGGTGCTGTAAAAAATTGCTCTGGGTTCGCGTCTTCTACAAGTTTTCCACCATCCAAAAACAGAACACGATTTGCTACTTCTTTTGCGAAGCCCATTTCGTGCGTAACAATTGCCATCGTCATTCCTGTCGTTGCAAGAGATTTCATAACTTCCAGTACTTCTTTTACCATCTCTGGGTCCAGTGCTGAAGTCGGTTCATCAAAAAGCATAACGTCTGGTTCCATTGCCAAGGCTCTTGCAATTGCAACACGCTGTTTTTGTCCACCAGAAAGGCGATTTGGATATGCATCCTTTTTCTCAAGTAATCCCACTTTTTCTAATAATTCTTCAGCCTTTTTCACTGCATCGTCCTTTGAGACACCTTTTACCGTAAGAGGAGCATACGTAATATTTTCTAACACTGTCATATGAGGGAATAAGTGAAAATGCTGAAATACCATCCCAACATGCTGACGAACTTCCATAATATTTGTATTTGGATTTGTTACCTCTTGATTGCCAATCCAAATTTGTCCGTCCGATGGTACTTCTAATAAATTCATGCAACGTAAAAACGTTGATTTTCCTGAACCAGACGGCCCAATAATCGCTACTACTTCGCCCTGTCCAATTGTTGTTGTAATATCTTTTAATACTTCGTTATTTCCAAATGATTTATGAAGGTTTGTAATTTTAATCACTTTTCTTCATTCTCCCTTCAACCGCTTTGCCGATGAATGTAAGAATAATAACAAGGATGTAATAAATCATACCGACAAATAAAAGTGGTTCAAAATATGACAATGTCTCTCCACCAACAATATATGCGCGGCGCATTAAATCTGTTGCGCCTATCACAGTAACAACTGCCGACTCTTTCGTTAATGTAACAAACTCATTTACTAATGCAGGTAAAATATTTTTTAATGCTTGCGGAAAAATAATATTTCGCATCATTTTTCCATATGGAATACCTAGAGCCATCGCTGCTTCTGTTTGTCCTTTATCAACCGCCTGAATTCCAGCGCGAATAACTTCTGACATATATGCACCTGAGTTTAAGCTAAATGCTAAAACTGCTGCTAAAAATGCTGAAATATCATATCCTGTAATTTGAGGGAGACCGTAATAAATAAGCATTAATTGTAGTACAAGCGGTGTACCACGAAAAATAGATGTATAAAAATCAGCAATAATACTTAAAACTCTAATTCTGGCAATTTTACAAAGCGCTAATAACGCACCTAGCGCAAAGCCGAGCAAAGAAGATACAAAAACAATTTTCAATGTTACTTCTAAGCCCTTTAACATATATGGTATTGACGGCGTAATTTGCGAAAAATCCAAGTTCATCCTAAGTCATTCCTCTCCATAATATGGAAAGGCGGCTTATTGCTCGCCGCCAAACCATTTCTTCACTAATTTATCCATTTCTCCATTTTCTTTCATTTTCTTAATCACTTTATTAAACTCCGCTGTCTTATCACTATTTTTCGGAAGTGCAATTGCTGAACCAGCTTCATCCGCAGCTTCCGGAATTTCTACACTCTTTAACTCTTTATTTTTTTCTAAATATCCTTTTGCTACTGTATCTTCTAAAATAATTGCATCAAAACGACCTGCTTGAATTTCTTGAATTAGTTCTGGTATACGATCGCGTCCTTCAGACTGGAACGATACTTGTTTCTGTAGATCCTTTGCCTTTTCTTCTTGAATTGATCCTGTTTGTACCCCTACTTTTTTCCCTTGCAAGTCTTGCAATGTTTTAATATTTGAACCTTCTTTAGAAATAATCACATTTTTTGACGTGAAATAAATATCTGTAAAATCAGCGTTTTTCTTACGTTCTGCTGTCGGTGTCAGTCCAGCCATTACAAAGTCAACTTTTCCAGCTTCTAATGATGCTAACAGTCCGCTAAAATCCATATCTTTGATTTTAACTTTATAGCCTAATTCTTTACTGATATAGTTCATAACATCGATATCAAAACCGATAATATCTTCACTCTTTTTCGCATCGACATATTCAAATGGTTTGTAATCTGCAGAAGTTCCCATAACTAAAACTTTATTTTTATCAGTACTTCCTGCTTCTTCACGCTTACTGCAAGCTCCGAATATACTTACGATTAAAATAAGTGCAAATGAAATGGATAAAAATTTCTTCATTACTTCTCCTCCTAGTTAATGTATATTTAAAGATTTTATAGAATTTTTATTCGTTGAATGTATTGTAGCAATAAATTAATTTTTATGCAATAAATAAAATAAAAATTAATTTATTTTTTCTTTCCACAACATCATTAACAGTGTGTACACTGTATAATTTTATGCATAAACAGCTGATTTTATGTAAAAAAAGAACCGTTAAGATTCTATTCTTAACGGTTCTAAAAAGGTATATTACATTTCATCACAATGTTCTTCAAAGTACGATTGTAATTTAGCAATTACCTGCATTGGTTCATGGCCTTCAATTTCATGACGCTCAACCATTGTCACAATCTTACCGTCTTTTAATAATGCAAACGACGGAGAAGACGGTGGATATCCTTCAAAATATTCACGAGCACGTGCCGTTGCTTCTTTATCTTGACCTGCAAATACAGTAACAAGATTGTCTGGGCGTTTATCATAATGAACCGAATGTGCTGCTGCTGGACGTGCAATACCACCTGCACAACCACACACAGAGTTTACCATTACAAGCGTTGTGCCTTTCTTTTGTAATGCTTCCTCTACCGCTTCTGTTGTTGTTAATTCTGTATAGCCAGCTGCCACGATTTCTTCGCGTGCTTGACGGACAACATCATTCATAAAAAAGTTGAAATTCATCAAAGTTTTCCCTCCTCACATATACCTATCTGTATCTTACCAATAACTATTTCTAAAATACAAGTAAACTTACTTGCTTTGTAGTCATAATTCATTAAGGAAAACGCCTTAGAGCCCCCGCTCTAAGACGTTTTTCTTAATGGCCACGATGTTTCTGCTTCGCTTTTTGTACTTTTATTGCACGTTTTCTCCGTTTCTCGATTTCCTGCATCTCTTTCGATTGCACCTGCTTCTCTTGTTTATGAGCTTCATACGATAACTGAATAGCTTCTTGTGCTTTCGTAAATTTTGATGTCTTTAATTCTTTTGCTGCTTGCCGAATAAGACGCTTTACATTTTTCGGACGTTGCTGCTGTTTGATTTCTACTCCGCATATTGCAAAACGATCAAAATACGGTAACAACATATCCTGTACAAACAAAAGTACTTCTTCATCTGACGGTTCAGCACCGAACATGTACCGCACTGCATACAATTTCCCGGATTCTTCTCGCTCAATCATTCCTACAAAATACTGACCATCATGATATACTGTCAATTTCACTGACAGCCCCTCCTTTAAAAACATATTCAGAAATGCTGGACATCCCGGAGGGGAAGGTTACTGACATAAAAATTATGCGTCCGGACTACCAACCGGAACTGTGTTTTTGCATTTCTATATCACCATTATATGACATTTTTACTTGCTTTGTATTATTTCTACGTATGCTTCAATCATTTTTTTATGCGATCCTACAATATACTCTGGCAACTCTGTAATCGGAAAAAACTTTAGTTGTATCGCTTCCTCCTTATTTACAGAAAGTTCTCCTTCATAATCACTCGTATAATATGCAGCCGTTACGGTTTGAAACTCATCACCATTTGCTAGTTTCACAAAATATTTGGCACCCGAAAACACATTAATTAACTGCAAATTTTTCACATGAATACCGGCTTCTTCATAAACTTCACGACACGCTGTTTCTTCTGGTGATTCCCGTAACTCCATTAATCCACCAAGAAGTCCCCATTTCCCATGCGGTTCTTGCCTTTGTTGTAATAGCACTTCTCCATCTTCATTCAATACAAGAACAACTGAACCGACTAAAATTAAAGGGCGATGACCAACTATTTTTCGTAACTCTTCGACATATCCCATCGTAACAAACCCTTCTTTTTTATTTCGTTGTCCACACCATTGTATCATATGTATAAAATGGAAAAATGCGTAATTTTTTTACTTTTTAAGCAAAATGTTTATTTGTCCCTTTTCATCTATCGTTGCTAATTGAATCAATTGAATTGGTACTTTCTGCTTTAACTCATCTTTTACCCACTCTTCTGTTTTTTCTATTAAAGCGAGAACATCCTTTTGGATATCCCCATTCTTTACCAAGATAAATGTAATAGGTGATTGCTCTGCATATATTTTCATATCTTTTCGAGACACTTTTTCATATGCTGCATATTGAAATACAGAAACAACTCCACTTGCTTCCCATAAGGCTAGTTTTACTGTTTGAATATCTGTAATACCTTGCAATCTCAGCTCAGAAAATAAATACTCTACTGTAATCCGTGCCTTCTTTAGATTATTAAACTGAACAGAACCATTATGTATCAGAATAATCGGTGCAGGCTCTAAAAAACGTCTCCACCAATCCACCTTTAATGTCAAAACGGAACTTACTATATGAAGTACTACGAGAACAAATGTTGTAATCAGAGAACCGAGAAGGCCTACTCTTTCATCAGATAATGCGTTCGATATATTTCCGCCTAATAATAGTACTAGCACAAGATCTAAAAAACGAAGCTGAGCAATAGAGCGTTGTCCCATTGCTTTTGCAACAATAATTAAAAACATATATGCCAATATGGCACGGATCACCCATTCGAAATTCGAAAGATGCTTTGCTCCTTCAAATATATGCATAAATGGCACCCCTTAACAAAATTCCTCCTTTTAGTTTATGTTTATCCGTATTGTCTATGTAAAAAACAATGTAAATCTTCAGCTAAGTTGCAAATTTACATAGGAAATATGCTTCCACTTAAAAACTTCTCATTCATATACGTAAAAAAAGCCCGCCAATTGGCGGGCCTTCCTATGATTAATATACAGAAGTGTTATCTGCAGACGTATTCTCAAGAATTTCTTTCACACGGCCTAAGAACTTACCGCAAATGAATCCGTCCAGTACGCGATGGTCAAGGGATAGACATAAGTTAACCATATCACGTGCACCGAACATACCATTATCCATAATCACTGGACGTTTCACGATAGATTCCACTTGTAAAATTGCCGCCTGTGGATAATTAATAATACCCATAGACTGAACAGAACCAAACGATCCTGTATTATTGATTGTAAATGTTCCACCTTGCATTTCGTCAGCTTTTAATGACTTCGTACGTACTTTCGTTGCAAGCTCAGTAATTTCACGAGCGATACCTTTAATTGTTTTCTCATCAGCATGCTTAATAACTGGAACGAATAGTTCATCGTCAGTTGCAACTGCGATAGAAAGATTGATATCTTTCTTCTGAACAATTTTATCGCCAGCCCACATAGAATTAATTTGTGGGTATTCTTTTAATGCTTGTGCAACAGCTTTTACAAAGAATGCAAAGAATGTTAAGTTGAAGCCTTCACGCTTTTTAAATTCACCTTTAATTGAATTACGGTATGAAACAAGGTCTGTTACATCCACTTCAATCATCATCCAAGCATGCGGTGCTTCATGCTTACTGCGCAGCATGTTTGCAGCAATCGCTTTACGCACACCAGTCACTGGGATTTCAATATCTCCAGGCATTGTTGGTACAGATACTGGTTTTGCCGCTTCTGTTTTTGGAGCTGCTGGTGCTGGCGCAGCCTTTGGTGCTTCTTGCGTAATTGGTGCAGCTGCTGCTTCTTTCTTCGCACCTGCTTGTGGAATATTTCCAGATTCCACTAATTTTAAAATATCTTTGCGCGTAATACGGCCATTTGTTCCCGTACCTTCTACTACATCTAAATCAATATTATGTTCACCTGCAAGTTTTAATACAGCTGGTGAAAAGCGTGGCTTACCATCAGTTGGTTGCTTCGCTTTTGGCGCTGCTGGTGCTGATGCAGCTGTCTCTGCTTTTGGTGCCTCTTCTGTTTTTTCTTCTACAGCTGTTGCAGCTACTTCATTTGCACCTTCAACTTGAATCATACAAATCACTTCACCAACAGCTAATGTATCACCTTCGCCAGCGATTAACTCTGTAACAACCCCAGTGAAAGAAGATGGTACTTCTGCGTTTACTTTATCTGTCATTACTTCTGCAAGCGGATCATATTTATTTACATGATCACCAACAGAAACAAGCCATTTACTAATTGTACCTTCCGTTACACTCTCCCCAAGCTGAGGCATCGTAATTTTTTCTACAGCCATGTATAGTCCCCCCGATTAAAATTCCGCAAGTTCGCGCATTGCTTTTTCAACTTTATCTGGATTTACCATAAAGAATTTTTCCATTGTTGGTGCATATGGCATTGCTGGAACGTCTGGACCTGCAAGACGAGCAATTGGTGCATCAAGGTCGAATAAGCAATTTTCTGCGATAATTGCTGCTACTTCACTCATAATGCTTCCTTCTTTATTATCTTCCGTTACAAGAAGAACCTTACCTGTTTTTGAAGCTGCTTCAATAATTGCTTCCTTATCTAACGGATATACAGTACGTAAATCAAGAATGTGAGCAGAAATGCCATCTTGTGCTAATTTTTCAGCAGCTTGAAGAGCAAAGTGAACACATAATCCGTATGTGATAACAGTAATATCATCACCCTCACGTTTTACGTCTGCTTTTCCGATTGGTAATACATAATCATCTTCCGGCACTTCACCCTTAATTAAGCGATATGCACGTTTATGTTCAAAGAATAATACTGGATCTTCATCACGAATTGCTGCTTTTAATAAACCTTTTGCATCATACGGTGTAGAAGGAATGACAATTTTTAAACCAGGTTGATTTGCAAAAAGTGCTTCTACAGATTGAGAATGATACAATGCACCGTGAACACCGCCGCCAAATGGTGCGCGGATCGTGATTGGACAAGTCCAGTCATTGTTAGAACGGTAACGAATTTTTGCTGCTTCAGAAACAATTTGGTTTACCGCTGGCATAATGAAGTCTGCAAATTGCATTTCTGCAATTGGGCGCATTCCATACATCGCTGCACCGATTGCTACCCCAGCAATTGCCGATTCTGCAAGTGGTGTATCAAGCGCGCGCATTTCACCAAATTGATCATATAATCCAGTTGTCGCTTTAAATACGCCACCTTTTTTACCAACGTCTTCTCCTAATACAAATACTTTCTCATCGCGTTCCATTTCCTCGCGCATTGCTAATGTAATCGCGTCAATATAAGACATTACAGCCATGAAACGTTCCCCCTTATTCCGCGTATACGTGCTTTAATGCAGATTCTGGATCTGCATACGGAGCATTCTCTGCATATTCTGTTGCTTCGTTTACGATATGCATCACGTCATCTAACATTTGTTTTTCAGATTCCTCTGTTAAAATACCTACTTCTTTTAAGTAGTTTGCAAATGTATAGATTGGATCTTTTTTCTTTGCTTCTTCTACTTCTTCTCTGTCACGGTACACACGATCATCATCGTCACTAGAGTGAGCTGTTAAACGATAAGATACCGTTTCAATTAATGTTGGACCTTCACCACGGCGACCACGATCTGCCGCTTCTTTTACAGCTTTATATACTTCAAGCGGATCATTTCCGTCTACTGTGTATCCTGGCATACCGTAACCGATTGCACGATCAGATACATTTTTACAAGCTAATTGTTTTTCAACTGGGATAGAGATTGCATATTTGTTATTTTCGCACATGAAAATAACTGGTAATTTGTGTACTCCTGCAAAGTTTGCACCTTCATGGAAGTCACCTTGGTTAGAAGAACCTTCTCCAAATGTAACAAACGTTACTAAATCTTTTCCTTCCATCTGTCCTGCTAATGCAATACCTACTGCGTGCGGTACTTGCGTTGTAACTGGTGAAGAACCTGTTACGATGCGATTTTTCTTTTGTCCAAAGTGTCCAGGCATTTGACGTCCGCCAGAGTTTGGATCTTCTGCTTTTGCAAATCCAGATAGCATAAGCTCTTTTGCTGTCATACCAAATGCTAACACGACACCCATATCACGGTAATATGGTAATGCGTAGTCCTTTTCGCGATCAAGTGCAAATGCTGCGCCTACTTGTGCAGCTTCTTGTCCTTGACAAGAAATTACAAAAGGAATTTTCCCTGCACGGTTTAATAACCACATACGCTCGTCAATTTTACGTGCGAGTAACATCGTGCGATACATTTCTAATACTTGCTCATCGCTTAAGCCAAGCTCTTCATGGCGCTTTGCTTTTACTTCAGCCATTTTAACACCCTCCTAAATCCTTTTTACCCCGCTCTATTATAAAGCAAGAACGATACACTATCCATTCCCAATGGTTCACTTTTATCCGTGTAACGCTTTTCCATCAACTGCTAACGCAGCTTCACCAATTGCTTCTGATAATGATGGATGCGGATGAATTGTATGTGCAACTTCCCAAGGCGTTGCATCTAATACTCTTGCAAGACCTGCTTCTGAGATCATATCTGTTACGTGTGGTCCAATCATATGAACACCAAGAATATCATTTGTTTCTTCATCAACAACAAGTTTCACAAAACCATCAGATTCTCCATATACAAGCGCTTTACCGATTGCACGGAATGAGAATTTACCTATTTTTAATTTATAGCCTTTTTCTTTTGCTTCTTGCTCTGTTAAACCGACAGAAGCAACTTCTGGGCTACTATATACACATTTAGATACCATAGAGTAATCAATTGGCATCGGCTCTTTTCTAGCAATATGTTCAACTGCTACAATTCCTTCATGAGAAGCAACGTGTGCAAGTTGCAAGCCGCCAATTACATCGCCAATCGCATAAATGTGTGATTCTTTCGTTTGATAATATTCATTTGTTTGAATATAACCTTTTTCAACAACGATATCTGTATTTTCTAAGCCGATATTTTGTGTGTTTGCTTGTCTTCCAACAGATACAAGCATTTTTTCAGCTTTAAATTCTTTATTTTCACCGTTAAATTCCGCTTGAATTGTAACACCATTATCTTTTACTAAAGTTTCTGATAATACTTTTGCACCAGTTACAATCTTAATACCTTTTTTCTTAAGCAAACGCTGCATTTCTTTAGAAACGTCTTGATCTTCAAGTGGAAGAACATGTTTTGCATATTCAAGTACAGTTACTTCGACACCGAAATCAGCAAGCATAGACGCCCACTCAATACCGATTACACCGCCACCAACAATAATAACAGATTCAGGAAGCGCTTCCATTTTTAAAGCGTGGTCAGATGACATAACATATTCACCATCAAGCTCAAGTCCTGGTAAAGAATTTGGACGTGATCCTGTTGCAACGATTACG
This sequence comes from Bacillus sp. AFS018417, assembly GCF_002560985.1. Classification (NCBI taxonomy): domain Bacteria; kingdom Bacillati; phylum Bacillota; class Bacilli; order Caryophanales; family Bacillaceae; genus Bacillus; species Bacillus sp. AFS018417. Next base: position 9,051 of record NZ_NTTM01000053.1, on the reverse strand, counting down.
TTTTTCGGAATAAGCATTTCATTCTCTTCACCACTTGCTAATTCAACAGAAATCGTTCCCGGCATCGGTGAGAAAATAGATGGGCCAAGGATACGACCAATTCCTTCATATACATCGATTTTCCCTTGCTTCATTAAATGCTGAACACCTTTATGAAGTTGGCTAACGATTTTTTCTTTACGTTCTTGTACTTTTGCAAAGTTTAATGAAACATCGCTTGTAACAACACCAAATTCTTCCCCTTTTTTCGCCGTTGCGTATACTTCCGCACTACGAAGCAACGCTTTACTTGGGATACAACCTTTGTGTAAACATGTGCCACCAAGATTCTCTTTTTCAACAAGCGCTGTTGTTAGTCCTAATTGTGATGCACGAATAGCAGCAACGTATCCGCCTGTACCGCCACCAACAATAACTAAATCGTACTCTTTTGCCATATTTTTCAACCCCTAGCTACGGTTTCTTTTTCCCTTACAACATACTCTTTTGCAACTTCTTCTTCACGAAGTACACGAAGCGCACCTTCTGCTAATGCTTGTAGTTCATCTTCTCCTGGATGTACAATTACATCGGCAATCCAATGAACGCGCTCTTTAATTTCATCAACAAGGATTTTACTATATGCAAGTCCACCAGTTAAAACAATTGCATCTACTTTCCCATGAAGAACTGCACTTGATCCGCCAATTTCTTTTGCAACTTGATATGCCATCGCTGTATAAACAAGTGTTGCTTCTGGATCACCTTGTTCTACCATCTTTTCTACTTTAATTGCATCATTTGTACCAAGTAAGCTTACTAAGCCTCCTTGTCCAACGATTTTTTTCATCATTTCATCACGGTAATAGTCACCAGAGAAGCACATTTCTACAAGCTGACCTACCGGAACTGTTCCTGCACGTTCTGGGCTGAATGGTCCTTCTCCATTTAAACCGTTATTTACATCAATAACTTTTCCTTTTTTATGAGCACCAACTGAAATACCGCCGCCCATATGTGCAATTAATAAGTTTAAATCTTCATATTTACGATCAAGTTCTTTTGCAACTTTACGAGCTACTGCTTTTTGGTTTAGCGCATGAAAAATACTTCTTCGCTCCATGCCAGCTATTCCGCTAATACGGGCAATATCATCCATTTCATCTACAACTACTGGATCAACAATAAACGCTGGAATGTTAAGTCCAGAAGCGATTTCATATGCTAAAATACCTCCCAAATTGGAAGCATGATGGCCACTATAACCATTTTTTAAATCTTCTAGCATAGCTTCATTTACTGTATACGTACCGCCTTCAATCGGGCGAAGTAATCCGCCGCGTCCGCATACAGCATTTAACTTAGAAATATTAATGCCATGGGAATGAAGCACCTCTAAAATAGTTTGCTTGCGAAATTCATATTGATCAATAATACGCTTATATTTCCCAATCTGTTCTTCGTCATGACGAATTGTTTCTTCTAAAACAGGTCTTTCATTATCAAAAACACCAATCTTCGTAGATGTACTACCAGGATTAATGACAAGAATTCGATTCACGGACAAAGCTGCTCCCTCCACCATTTATATTTAGAAAGACAGTAGCAACGTCTAAATGAAGCCGCTACTGCTTTCATATTTACTTTTTCTATTAATTAGCGACGGCTTAAAATGTTGTGGCCGTTACTTAAAAATGTGCTGCGTGTATTTTTTAAGCTTGCGATGCGCTCTTCAGCAAGACGATCTGCCGCTACATATGTTGGCACGCCATCACGTTTTGAAATTTCGATTACTTTTGCAATCGTGTCATAAATTGCTTCTACACGTTTTAATGCACGCTCTCTATTGTATCCGTATAACTCATCCGCTACGTTAATTACGCCACCTGCGTTAATAACATAGTCTGGTGCATATACGATACCCATTTCATGAACGATATCGCCATGACGATCTTCTTTTAATTGGTTATTTGCAGAACCAGCAATTACTTTCGCTTTTAATTGTGGAATTGTTTCATCATTTACTGTTGCTCCTAATGCACATGGTGCATAGATATCACATTCTACACCGTAAATTTCGTTAGGTTCAACAGCAGTTGCACCAAATTCATCTACAGCACGTTGTACAGCTTCTTTATTAATATCTGTAACGATTAATTTTGCACCTTCTGCATGTAGGTGTTTACATAGGTGATAAGCTACATTTCCTACACCTTGAACAGCAATTACTTTACCTTCTAAGCTATCTGTACCGAACGCTTCTTTTGCAGCTGCTTTCATACCAACATATACACCGTAAGCAGTTACTGGAGATGGGTTACCAGAAGAACCGAATGAAGGTGAAATACCTGTTACGAAATCTGTCTCTTCATGAATAATATCCATATCATCTACAGTTGTACCAACATCTTCTGCTGTAATGTAACGGCCATTTAAACCTTGAATGTAACGGCCTAATGCACGGAACATTGCTTCGCTCTTATCTTTACGTGGATCGCCGATAATAACTGTTTTTGCACCGCCTAAGTTTAAACCAGCAGCTGCGTTTTTATATGTCATTCCTTTTGCAAGACGAAGAGCATCTTCAATTGCAGCTTCTTCAGAATCGTATGTCCACATTCTTGTTCCGCCAAGAGCTGGTCCAAGAGTTGTATCATGAATTGCAATAATTGCTTTTAATCCTGATTCTTTATCTTGACAGAATACTACTTGCTCGTAATCGTAAGTTTCTAAGTATTTGAAAATTTCTAATGTCATTGTAATTTCCCCCTTGATATGTTTAACATTTTCGATTTTAGCCCGTTATACTGGACTCATTTCCTTAATCATTAATGAAAATAAAACATGTACTGCAAGAAAGTTTATTTAGAAGCAGTCGTAACTGCCAATGCTAATGAATACACTTTTGTTTCTGCTGAATCTGCGCGAGATGTTAACACAATCGGTGCTTTTGCTCCGGCGATAATCGCTCCTACTTTTGCATTTGCAAAGTATACAAGCGATTTATATAATACATTTCCAGCTTCAATTGTTGGGACGAGTAAAATATCTGCTTTGCCAGCTACATCACTTTGAATTCCTTTATGCTCTGCTGCAATTTGTGAAACGGCAATATCTAAAGCAAGTGGTCCATCAATGATACAATCTTTAATTTGTCCTCGACGATTCATTTGCGTTAACATTGCTGCATCAATCGTTGCTTGCATTACTGGATTTACAACTTCCACAGCAGCAATCGGAGCTACTTTCGGTACTTCCACTCCTATTGCCCGGGCAACTTCAACTGCATTTTGTGCAATAGCCGCTTTTTGCTGCACATCTGGAGCAATATTCATCGCTGCATCTGTTACAATGATAAAGCGATCATAATTGGGTACTTCAAAAGCTGCAACGTGTGATAACACACCGCCTTTACGAAGACCCCATTCTTTATTTAATACTGCTTTCAAAATGCTAGCGGTTGGAATATTCCCCTTCATAAGTACATCTGCTTCTCCGCCTCTTACAGCTTTTACTGCTAATTCAGCAGCTTCTGCATTAGATGTAGCAGAGATTACTTCAATATGTTCTGAAGGCTGTAATCCATGTCCTTGTAACATATTCATAATCGTTTCTTGATTTCCATATAGACGAAATTGAGCTAACTGTAATTGAACAGCCTTTGCAACTGCTTCAATTACTTCATGATCTTCAGCTACTGCAACAGCAACTGTTTTTTTCGGCTGCTCTGCTGCCTGATCAATTAAAGTTTGTAACTTCATATTTTGTAATCAACCCTTCCTCGTCGTCCCTCGCTTATATTAAAGCAAATATCGTGCCAACTTTTAAATCCCCTTTAAATATTTTTGAAAACGCATTCAAAACGTAGAAAAATCAACATTTTGTAACTAAACAAAAAATTCCGTCTAATTTTGCCGCATTATATTTACCGTGCAATTTCTTGCACGGTATGAAATTTATTGCATGCCATTTTTTGCACGTTCGTATTTTTCTAGTTTATAATATAAATTCCGAACCGAAACCCCTAATGCTTGGGCCGTTTTCGTTTTATTCCCATCAAATCTAGATAAGTACTCATGAATAATATTCCCTTCAAATTCAGCTACTAAATCATCAAGAGGCTTTTCTTCTAAGTCAGGAAGTAAATTGCTCCCTTTCAATTCAGATTGGTCATCTTGATGTAACGGAGGTAAATGATATACATCAATATACATTTCATTATAATTCATAAAAATAATTGCTCGCCCTAAAATATTTTCAAGCTCTCGAACATTTCCAGGCCAATCATACGACTGCAAATACTGCACCGCTGATTCCGTTAGTCCTTCGACATTGCGCCCATAATCTTGATTAATTTTTTGAATTAACCGATCAGCAATTTCAGCAATATCTTCTTTACGTTGACCGAGAGATGGAATATGAATCGGAATTTTATTTAAGCGATAATATAAATCTTCCCGAAAATCACCATCTAAAATTGCCTTTTCTAAGTTCACATGCGTTGCGGCAATAACTCGAACATTAATAGGAACCGGCTTCGTACCTCCGACCCTCACAATTTCTTTCTCTTGCAAAACACGGAGTAATTTCGCCTGTGTATTCGCAGACAGTTCTCCTATTTCATCTAAGAAAATACTTCCATTATTTGCTTCCTCAAAAAAACCACGCTTCCCTCCGCGTCGCGCGCCGGAAAATGCTCCTTCTTCGTAACCAAATAGTTCACTTTCTAATAGCGATTCGGAAATTGCTGCACAATTCACCCGAACAAACTTATTGTACTTCCGATTGCTGCCATTATGAATGGCATGCGCAAATAATTCTTTTCCAGTTCCTGACTCTCCGCGCAGTAGTACCGTCGCTGGTGTATTCGCTCCTAGTTTCGCTTGTTCAATTGCCGCTATAATCTCTTCTGACGTTCCAACAATATCATCGAATGAATATTTCGCCTCCAACGTACGAATAATTTGTCTTGCCCTATTTAATTCATTTGTTAACTTTTGAATTTCGGATACATCACGAATCACACCAACGCTTCCCTTTAAAATCCCATCAACAATAACCGGGGCTACGTTTACAATAACATCTCTCTTTTTTTGACCAATCTTCATGTGAATACCACGCACTGCTCTGCGTGTCCGGAGCACTTTCATATGCATACTTTCTCCTTCTACAATATCCGTTGTCGCCGGTTTACCAATAATATCCTCTTCAGAAAGACCTGTTAATTTTGTATAGGCTGGATTAATAACAAGCCCTCGTCCTTGTTCATCAACAACGGAAATCGCTTCTTCAGAAGAATGAATAATTGCTTCTAGCAGCGTTTGAATTTCTTTTAAATTCGTCACTTCTTCAGCCAAATTTACAATTTCGGTAATATCTTTAAAAACCGCAAACGCCCCTTGCACTTCTCCAATTTCATTTAAAATTGGAATGCGCGTTGAAATAATTTTCTTTCCATTATGTAATGTTAATTCTTGATTAATCTCAATTTGTTTCGTACGAACAATACGAAGTAACTTACTTGTTGGAATTACTTCTAAAATGTACTTATTAACAACATCTTCGCTTTTATAGCCTATCATTCTTTCCGCACTTTTATTGAATAATAGTACATTCCCATCTTTATTAACAACAATCATACCATCGTGCGTTGAATTTAAAATCAGGTCACGCTGCTGCGTTTGTTCTTTCAACTGCCCAATTAACATTTCTTTTTCATGCGCAAGCTTAACAACAATATTCGCAACGTCACCCGGGACAAGCAGTGCATCTTCTTTTTTCTTCACTAAAACCTTTTCATACACACTGTAGTCACCTGTCATATCAAAGATGACATCAATATCCTCTCGTATAAACGCTTCCCAATCACTTCCTGTAGAAATATAAAGACCCTTTGCAAGTTGTATACCTTTTGCCTTTTCATCAATATCCACAATCGCAACCACTTCAAATATATTCGATTTTTGCAGCAGACCTAGAATCGCACTACCCCCAGCACCCGCTCCAATAATTAATGCTCTTTGTCTCATATGCCACCAATCCTTCCGCAGCACCTCTGCAAAATTTTTCACACCTCTATCTTACTTGTTCCGAAACCTCTTGACAAACGAATACAAATTATAACATCATTTTGTATATACTAAATTGTCTGAAAAGGAGTTTTCCACATGCAGCGTTACCTCGCTCTTTTTTTAGCAGTTATCCCTATTTTACTAGCTGTGCTAGGTATTAAACTGATGAGAGATACTGTCTTCGGTATTCTTTTCTCTCCAATCCCTGTATTATGGTTACAATTTTTAATTGGAGCACTCTGCTTTGCGATTGGTTTTTATATTTTTGGCGGATTCGTTTTATATCGTGACCGAAAACGAAATAAAGTACAAGCTCGCTTTCGAAGATAAAGTGAAACTTCTATCGGTGGGGTTTTCTTCATCCCCCCACTGATAGTTAGTTGAACCAATTGGGCTTTTACGGGCAGTCATCCCACACCTATCTTCTTCGCTTCTCTCTCCATCTTGAGGTGGGGGGCTTACTGCTTGCGAATAACCGAATAGAATTCTTCACCTTGAAATATTCCACAATATCAAACGTTCATACGAAAAATGAGACCTTCTCTGAAGAAAGGTCTCATTTTCCACTTTGTAATAGCTTTTTCACACGCTCTGGATAGTCTGTAATAATAGCGGTCACATTCATCCTCAAAAACTTTCTCATCACTTCTTCATCATTAATCGTATATAGACGCACCGCTACACCATTTATCATCGTTAATTCTATAATCCCATCCGAAATATAACGATAGTTCGGATGAATAGCACTGGCTCCCATCTTTTTCACATAAGCCCACGGACTATGCAGCCCTTCTTTATATAAAATTGCTGTTTCAATATCAGGAGCCATCATATGACACTTTTTCATACTATAATGATTAAAAGAAGATAGAATAATTCGCTCCTCCATATTATATTTTCGAACGAGCGTAATCACCTCTTCTTCTAACCCTCGATACGGCACCTTATTATTCTTTAATTCGATATTAAGAAAAAGGTTGTTTGTTTCTAGCCATTCTAACACATCTTCTAATAAAGGAATACGGCACACACCGACCTTATCATAAAATGTATAACTGGCATCTAACGAACGCAAATCTTCATATAAATAATTCCGAACTGCACCTTTTCCATTCGTCGTTCGATTTACTGTTTCATCATGAATAACAACAATTTTTCTATCTTTTGTGAACTGAACATCCAATTCAATTCCATCCGCTCCGAACTGCTCCGCCGCTTGAAAAGAAACCATTGTATTTTCTGGGTATGTTCCCGCAGCCCCGCGATGTCCAAAAATAAGCGTCATCTTCTCACCTCAAATCTTATCTGCTCTAACTGCTAGTAAGAAATCATTGCAGGTTACAAACCTTACGAGCTACTACCATTAGCGAATCTCCCGCCAATGACGACTTCTCTTTATGTTATACTATACAAAAAGGAGGTACTTTTATGAAACCATTACAACTTTCACCAGACACAGCTATTAAGTTATCTGAAGCTCTCGGTGTTCCACTTGAACAGCTTATGCATATGCCTCAGCATATTTTAATTCAAAAACTTGTTGAATTAGAAAAACAAAATAAAGATACAGAATAGACAGTCCTGTTATGCACAGGACTTTTCTTATGAAGTGAAACTTCCATCACCGGAAGCTTTCTTCATCCCCCACTGATGCTGATGGTTAGTTGAACCAATCAGGCACATGCCAGCAGTTATCCCCCACCTATCTTCTTTGCTTTTCTCTGAATCTTGAGGTGAGGCGCTTACTGCCCGTTAATGCGGTATAAAAAATGAACATTCCTTTCATGATGGTTATCTAAAACTACCATAAAAGGAATGTTCATCGATTTGTATATCAATGATTTATTGATTAAAAAAGAAATTTATTGCTGAACTTACTTTTATAAACAAAACCGCTTCATCTATTGATATCGTTGATTCAGCTCGCCTTATGCTCAAGCCTTAATTTATCTGCAACCATCGCGATGAATTCACTGTTCGTAGGTTTCGCTTTTGACATGGAGACAGTATAACCAAATAAAGAAGAAATAGATTCAATATTCCCTCGGCTCCATGCAACTTCAATCGCATGACGGATTGCACGTTCGACACGGCTTGCCGTTGTATTATATTTCTTTGCGATATCTGGATATAGTACTTTTGTAATTGATCCAAGCAACTCAATGTCGTTATATACCATTGAGATCGCCTCGCGCAAATACATATACCCTTTAATATGAGCTGGTACACCAATTTCATGAATGATACTTGTAATGCTCGCATCTAAATTTTTTGGTTTTCCATCAGACGTTGTTACAGAACGAAAAGCTGATAGTGGACGTTTAATTGTAGCGCTTGATTTTCCACTCACTTGACGAATGTGACTTGTTAAGTTTTCCATATCAAATGGTTTTAATATAAAATATGATGCACCTAACTCAACAGCTTTTTTTGTCACATCCTCTTGCCCAAACGCTGTTAGCATAATAACATTTGGCTGTTTGAAACGGTCAATATGACGCATTTTTTCTAACACTGCGAGTCCATCTAAATGTGGCATAATAATATCAAGGACCAGTACATCCGGTTGTCTCTCTTTTAATAAATTTAAGCACTCTTGACCATTGTAAGCTACCCCAATCACTTCCATATCATCTTGAGCGGCAACATAACTCTCTAACATAGATATAAGTTCTTTATTATCATCCACGAGACACACTTTAATTTTCTCCACAGCTTTTCCTCCCTACAAATGATTTCTCCCGACATAAAGTATTAGCTTCTAGACTACATGAATTGTTCGACAATTATGTGAAAATCCCCTTTAAAACTTTCTTAAATTCCGAAAAAATCACAAAAAAACATCTTTATCGTTCATTTCTTAGTTTTTCTTTACATATTCCATCATATGATTACAACCGAATATACATACTCTACTTTTATTTTACAACAAAAAACAACCATTGCGAAACTTTTGTAACTTTTTAACGACTTTATAAAGTGAAACTTCCTTTCATGAACG
>NZ_NTTM01000052.1:0-7344 GCF_002560985.1 Bacillus sp. AFS018417 | reverse complement strand
GGCAAAGCACGATAATCATTTTGAACGATAACCTTAAACAATGCATCCAGAAAATTGTAATCTACATAAGGATTTTCTGTAGTTGGTTCTGAAAATAAGTTACATTTTACTTCTTTTTGTTTTTCTTTTGGCTTCAATTTTTCTTTTTCTAATTTCTTTTGATATGCAAGAAGTTGCGTATCATTCATCTTCCCAATGTTTTTATCAATTGTATCCAAAACTTCTCTTTGTAAAGGTTGCAACTCCTTATCTTGTGTCAAACTTGTATACACTTGTCGTATATAAAAGTTTGTCGTGTTGTACATATTCTTAGCATTTTGGCAAGATTTTTGAAAGTAAGAATACATACGATGACCTTTTTTAATCCAAATCTGAAGAGTTTTATAATTTGTTTGATTTTCCGTTGTCATTTTTTTACCTCCTTGTTAAGGATATTATACCAAAACCAGAACATACGTTTCTATTGTTTTGCTTGAACATAAAATGTTTTTTTCGATTCACCTCACCACCTTCACATATGTTTAGAGGTGGGAGTCCTCTCGAAAGGTATGATAGAATGGTGAAAGTGTTAATACATGTGAATTGCAAATAGGAAAGGGATTTTGCATGAGAATTAATAAATTCATTAGTGAAACGGGTTATTATTCAAGAAGAGAAACGAATCGCCTTATCGATGCAAAGCGAATTACCGTTAATGGAGAGATTTGTGAACCAGGGCGAGAGGTAGGGCCTGATGACATTGTGCTTGTTGATGGGAAGCCGATTCCAACTAAGAAACACCATATTTATATTGCTTTAAACAAACCTGTAGGTATTACTTGTACAGCAGCGAAGCATATAGAAGGAAATATTATTGATTTTGTTAATTATCCAGAGCGCATTTTTCCGATTGGCCGCTTAGATAAAGCGTCGCAAGGATTAATTTTAATGACAAATGATGGTGATATCGTAAATAAAATGATGCGCTCTGAGTATGGTCATGAAAAAGAGTATATTGTAACGGTGGATAAGCCATTTGACGATGCTTTCTTAGAAGGAATGGCCGGTGGTGTAACGATTCGCGACGGAAAAACAAATCCGTGTAACATATATCGCATAAGTGATTGCGTATTCCGCATTATTCTGACACAAGGAATGAACCGTCAAATTCGCCGTATGTGCCGAGCATTCGGCTATACAGTTACTAGATTAGAGCGCATTCGGATTATGAATATTGTAGTAGACGGCATTGAGATGGGAGAGTGGCGCGACCTTACTGAGGAAGAACTGAGTGAGCTCCTTGCATTGCTAGGATAAAGTGAAACTTCCATCAGTGGGGGGGCATCCCCCACTGATGGTTAGTTNNTTTTACGGGCAGTTGTCCCCACCTATCTTCTTCGTTTCTCTCTGCATCTTGAGTGGGGGGCTTACTGCCCGTTAATGCGGGATAAATAAGAAAGACGCTCTTCCTACTCGGAAAGAGCGTCTTTCTTATTTACGTGTAAACCCTTCTTCATCAAGGTATTGTGCCGCTTCCTTGTAAGAGTTGAATGTGCCGTCTAAATTTAGTCCAGCATAAACGTTCCACATATCTTCATCTTCTTTTTTAAGAGTTAGTATGTGCTTGTCTTCGTTGATCCACTCTTCCTCTTGGAAATTCTCAGTAAGTGTAACTTCTTCTACTGGTTCTTGTGAAAGGGCATCCATTGATTTTTCAAGTAATGAGCGAAGTTCTTCCGCTGAAAAATCACGGATGTTCACCATTCCTTTATCGTTCGTTTTGTAGCCTTTCAGATGACCGGCATATACGAAGCCATTTCCGTTTGGATGTAAATGGTACACAACGTTCTTTTTGTCTAGGCGACTTTCTTCGTAATGAAAATTAATGCGCCCAAGGGATACGTTTTTTCTTTCTAGCTCTGGAAAAGATTCAATAATCGTTAATTTTTCTTCAAAAGTTAGCATAGGTCCTCCATAATTGTAATGTAATGGTTCATTATACCACGAAAGAATGTAAATAGAGAAAGTTACTGAATTTGTTAATTTGGCAGGTTGTGTGTTCTCCCGCATTAACGGACAGTAAGCCTCTCATTGATGGAAGTTTCACTTTATGCTTTTAAAAAGCTTGTTTCTTGTCAGAAGAGTTATTAGTATGAGATGCGTTTCTGCTATCTTATATAGCATTGTTGTGATTTGAGATAAAATTTATGTTAATTTGACGGAAAATTAAGAAAAAAGAAGGTTTTTGAAATCCCTTTCTGTAATTATATAAGTATAACAGATTGAGAAGGAGAGGGAATGTATGACAGTTTCAAGCAAGGCAGAATCAGTAATTGTAAAATATGAAGGACGGATTGCGACAATTATGTTAAATCGTCCGCAAGTGTTAAATGCGTTAGATGAGCAGACGTTAAAAGAATTATTACAAAAGTTAAAAGAAGTGGCTGCAAGCTCTGTGCATATCGTTGTGCTATGCGGAAACGGCCGTGGTTTTTCTGCGGGCGGCGATATTAAGTCGATGTTATCAAGCGGAGATGAAAGTGCATTTGAAGGCATTATGAATACCATTTCCGAAATTATTGTGGCGCTTTATACAATGCCAAAGCTTGTTATTAGTGCGATTCATGGCCCGACGGCAGGCCTTGGACTCAGCATTGCATTAACAGCTGATTACGTAATGGCTGATATTTCATCCATTATTGCGATGAACTTTATTGGAATCGCTTTAATTCCAGATGGTGGTGGACATTTCTTCTTACAAAAGCGCCTTGGAGAGCATGTCGCAAAAGAGATCATTTGGGAAGGAAAGAAATTATCAGCAACGGAAGCACTTGAAATCGGCATGATTGATGAAGTGATCGGTGAGAACTTCCAAGATGCTGTAAAACAAAAAATTAATGAGTGGCTGCAAAAACCAATTGGCGCAATGATTCAAACGAAGCAAGTCTTAGCTGAAGTGAACCGCTCTTCATTAGAACAAACACTTCAGCTTGAAAAACGCGGTCAATATGCAATGAGAAAAACAGCGGATCATAAAGAGGGCATTACAGCATTTTTAGAGAAACGTGCCCCGGTTTTTAAAGGAGAATAAAAGTTTTATAGAATAAGAAAGTGTTAACACATTTTTTTAGTATAATGGTGTTAGCACTTTTTTCTTGAATAATAGAAGGAGATATAGAAGAAAATGGAGGTGTTCTCATGTCAGTTTATAATAAAGTAGTACGCGACCGTGTACCAGAAATGATTTTAATGTCTGGTAAAACATATACATCAAAAAAATTAAGTAAACAAGAATACATACAAGAATTATCGAAAATTGGAATAGAAGAAATGCGTGAATTTGCGTCTATGCAAGACCGTGACCATGCCTTAGATTCTTTAGCCGATGCCTTAGAAGTTATTAAAGCAATGGCGCAAGCAGAAGGCGTAACGTTAGAGGACGTTGAGCGCATTCGCAAAGAGAAAGAAGCAGAGCGCGGCGGATTTGAAAAAGGTGTATATTTAGTAGAAGTGAGTGAAGAGTAGAAGGCATCGCAGTATATGCGATGCCTTTTATCCTTCTATTCGCGGGCAGTAAGACTCCCACTGATGGAAGGTTCGCTTTATTCCTATTTCATGGCTTTTCCATTATACTGAAAATTGGAAAGATAAAAGAGAGGGGAAAAGCATATGGTACATAACGCAAAAGATACGATGGAGCTCATTAAACAGCTCGTTTCAATCCCAAGTCCGTCTGGAAATACAAATACAATTATTCGTTTCATTGAGGACTACGTAAAAGAGTGGAATGTAGAAACGAAGCGCAATAATAAAGGCGGCCTTATTATAACGTTAAAAGGAGAAGATGATACGAAACAACGTCTACTCACTGCTCACGTTGACACGTTAGGCGCCATGGTAAAAGAAATAAAAGCAGACGGACGCCTGCGACTATCAATGATTGGCGGTTTTCGCTGGAATGCTGTTGAAGGAGAATATTGTGAAATCGAAACAGCAAGCGGTAAAACGTATACCGGCACAATTTTAATCCATCAAACATCCGTACACGTATACAAAAACGCAGGCGAAGAAAAACGTGACGAAAAAAATATTGAAGTACGTATCGACGAGCGCGTATCTTCACCAGAAGAAGTACGTGTAGGCATTGAAGTAGGCGACTTCGTATCATTCGACCCGCGCGTTCAAATGACAGACAGCGGCTACATCAAATCTCGTCACCTAGATGACAAAGCGAGCGTTGCTATTTTACTTCAATTGATTAAAAGATTACAAGATGAAAACATTACGCTACCATACACAACACATTTCTTGATCTCTAACAATGAAGAAATTGGTTACGGCGGTAACTCTAATATTCCAGAAGAAACAGTAGAATACCTTGCGGTGGATATGGGGGCACTTGGCGATGGACAAGCATCAGATGAATATACAGTATCAATCTGTGCAAAAGACTCTAGTGGTCCATATCATTACGCAATGCGTAAACATTTAGTCGAACTTGCGAAAGTAAATAACATTGAATATAAAGTAGATATTTACCCATTCTATGGATCTGACGCTTCAGCAGCAATTCGTGCCGGAGCAGATGTGAAACACGGACTAATTGGTCCTGGCATTGATGCATCACATGCTTATGAGCGTACGCATGAAACATCAATTGCGCATACGGAGGCGCTTGTTTATACGTATGTACAATCGGATTTAGTAGAAGAATAATAAGTGATTGATAGAAAGGCTGATCTGTAATGTAGATTAGCCTTTTTTGTATGAGAAATAATGTTGAACTAATAGAATAGGGATCTTTGGCAGGCTAAGGTGCAAAAAATCTTCAATATAAATAGGGACGCTTAGCTCCCACCGAAAAGTAAGAACATCATTTTAAGTAATAATATAGAATTCTAATACTAAGTAGCTATGAAAAACGGGTAGTTGGCCGTTGCTAAAATAAAATATTTACATAATATGTAGAGTAGGATAAGCCCTACTAGACTTGAAAACAAAAGGAGTGAAATGAAATACCTATTATTAAACCTTTTTTTGCTAGTAAAAGATATAATTCAACAATCGGTGCTGGAACAGGAATAGGATCAACTTTTACTATTTTAGCAACTGATTTTAAGGATGACACGGGAGCTGCTGCTACCGCATTCCCCGCGTCATTTGCATATTATAATTTATACCTAAACGGACAGTTACAACCTGCGATTAATTCAAGTGTGACCAAAACAGCTATTACAATTCCGAGTGGAGATATTTTAGATCGTGGTGTTCCGGTTATGATTGAATTTGGTATAAACTAGTAATAAAAAACGAATTCTTTTAAAAGAATCCGTTTTTTATCCCACAATGATGGGAGTTTCACTTTATTGATTGATCAAAATAAACTGAAGTGTGATCGGAATGCCAGGTGATAGTGCTTCATCAGCAAATATCGTTAATATACCCGCTTGTACGTTATAAGAACTTTGCGGTTGGATAATACCGTTGATAAATAAATTCATATATGATACTTGATTTGGTGCCAAAATTTGAGTCGTTCCGAATTGAGGCAAACCATCATCGTTTGTGTATACAAGACGCGTGCCATCTGAAACTGTGAAAAACATTAGATTTGTTACGGAAATCAGACCTGGGGAGGTCGTTTCAGTAGGTCTAGTCGTTCCAGTAGACCTAGTCGTTTCAGTAGGCCCAGTTGTTCCAGTCGTTCCAGTCGTTCCAGTTGATCCTGCTGGTCCGGGTTCCGGAAGAGGAAGCGCGCAAGGGAAATAAAAAACTTCGTATTCGTAATTCCTAGAATGAAATGGTTTCAGAACAGTCCCCCCCTTTTTTGCGAACATAATGGATTTATTACAAGTATATGAATAGATATAATATTTGATTGTACATTCGTCATGTTTTTGTTTCGTTCATTAATTCCCTTTTTTCTTCCGCTAGAATGTTTCAATCAATAGGAGATAAAGCCCCCTCCACTGATGGAAGTTTCAATTTATTGCTTTAATAGAATAAAGCAAATGTGAACACTTTAAAAACATTTTTGTATAGAATTGACAATGAGATTTTACTTCTCTATAATTGGCTTTAATTTAACATATCAAATACGTTGAAAGAGCCCAGTAGCAGTTTGTCACTGTTATCGAGAAAGCTAGGGGTTGATGGAACCTAGCACAAACAAACTTGTGAATTACACTCTGGAGTATCTTAGGTAATGCTAAGCGGAGTAGCAATCGATACTATTGCTAAGAGTGGTACGAATAGTAAATACTATTTGTGCAATCTGGGTGGTAACACGGTTAAAAATCGTCCCTATGTCTAGTGTAGACATAGGGACTTTTTTTATATGCTTATCAAACTAAGGTAAGCAAAACATACAAATTAAAGGAGCTGGAAAGACATGAACATCATTGACGAATTGGAATGGCGCGATGCCATTAATCAACAAACAGATGCAGAAGGATTGCGTAAACTAGTAGAAGAGAAAAAGATTTCCTTGTACTGTGGTGTAGATCCAACTGGTGACAGTATGCATATCGGACATTTAATTCCATTTATGATGATGAAGCGTTTCCAATTAGCTGGGCATCATCCAGTTATTTTAATTGGAGGAGCAACGGGAACAATTGGTGATCCAAGTGGACGTCAAACAGAAAGACAACTTCAAACATTAGAACAAGTGCAGCATAATGTTGAGGCGTTAACAGTGCAAATGCAAAAGTTATTCGACTTTGGCGGAAATAGCGAAGTGAAAATGGTAAATAACTACGATTGGACACATGAAGTAAGTATCCTTGAGTTTTTACGCGATTACGGTAAAAACTTTAGTATAAATAATATGCTAGCAAAAGATATTGTAGCAAGTCGTTTAGATACAGGGATTTCATTTACAGAATTCACATACCAAATTCTACAAGCGATGGATTTCCATCACTTATACAAAGAAGAAGACGTACAACTGCAAATTGGCGGCAGTGACCAATGGGGAAATATTACAAGCGGTTTAGACTTAATTCGTAAAAAAGAAGGACCAGATGCAAAAGTCTTTGGATTAACAATTCCATTACTATTAAAATCAGACGGTACGAAATTTGGTAAAACAGCAGGAGGAGCGATTTGGTTAGACCCTGAAAAGACAACACCATTTGAATTCTACCAGTTCTGGGTGAACACAGATGATCGCGATGTGATTAAATACTTAAAATTCTTCACATTCTTAACAAAAGATAGAATTGATGAATTAGTGGTTAAAGTTCAAACAGAACCTCATAAACGTGAAGCGCAAAAAGTGTTAGCAGAAGAAATGACGAAATTTGTTCATGGTGAAAATGCATTTCTACAAGCAGTAAAAATTACAGAAGCATTATTTAGCGG
>NZ_NTTM01000051.1:0-64721 GCF_002560985.1 Bacillus sp. AFS018417 | reverse complement strand
CTACGAACGGAGTCTATAAAGGACTAAGGCTAGACAACCAGGGCTTTTTACAAGCCCCCACTTCAAAATGCGTTAGCGTTTAAGTGGTGGGTAGTTGACTTAAGCACGATGTTTAATATATTTCATCAGCCATTTTCAAAATAGCTTTTATTATTACATCAGGTTGGTCATACATTACTGAGTGACTACTATTAGGAACTAAAATGAATTCACTATTAGTGGATAAATTGGTCAATTTTTTTTGAGTATCCATCCATATCTTTTCAAAGCTATCCGCTTCTTGTTCTGAGAATCCTAATTCTGTTGCCTGCAATTCTACGTCACTCGGTGTGATAATTGTTAAAGGCTTATCTCCTAAAGAGCGAGTACCTTCCAGTAATTTCTCATTACTTTTTATTTGCTTGATTTCTTCATTTAATACTTTGAAAAATGAAGTGTCCCAATGAACATTTACATACTTTTTTGCAGAAAGGTAATTTGGCATTGAATCTGAAAACATATTTTCCCCAAATAGTCGTACTATTCCAATTTGAGATAATATACGATTCATCGATTGGTCTTGTGTCTCGAAAAACTTGTCATTAAATGATTTTGCTTGTTCTGAAAAATATTCATTTCTAGAATCAACAAGCACTAATCCCGAAACCTTTTCTGGGTACTTTTCTGTAAAGAGACGAGAATAGATCCCTCCAACAGAATGACCCACTAATATTACAGGGGTGTCAATTTTAGAAGATTCGAGAATCTTACTTAAATCATTAATCGTCGTATCGATAGAAAATCCATTAGGAGGTGGATTACTCCATCCATACCCTGCTCGGTCATAAGTGATTACTTGGGTATGTTTTGATAGTTCTTTCTGAATGTTCGACCAATCATAAGACCAATTACCAGTCCCTGTTTCAATAACAACAGGTGGCAAACTCGTTTTGGTTCCTTTAATATTCATATGTATTTCTCTGTCTCCGACATCAATCATTTGTCCATCTGGAGGGTAGTTACTTTTAACATTTTTGTAACTGGTATATTCATAAAGGAACCCTGAAACCAATGTTAGTAAAATGATTGTAATCAAGGTCATTCCAAGTAATTTCAACCTTCTAAATGGTTTAATAACATTCGAATATTTAACCTCCAAATCACCATATCCCTTCACTAACTCTTTTATTTTAATTATTTAACAACCAATCACTATCCATTTAAATTTCAAACTTTTTCTGAACCGCTATTCCGTTAAATGGCCCCTTTAGTTTAAAGCATTTCTTCACACTCATACCCGATTTTAACATAAATATCCACTTTTGTTCAGAAGTCTTATTTGTTGCTTTAGAATAATGTTTGATCAAATTGATACTAATAACCTTGATAAACGAAAAAACAGAAAAAGCGTGTTTTGAGAAAAAGATCAACCAAAACACACTCTTAATATATTCTATTGAATCATTCTTTTATGCAAAAGTTTGATTATTTCTGTGCCCCTTATTCCATTAAAGCTCTCATAAGTGACATATGTGAATTTATTGACAAGCACCTAAAGGATTTCCATCAGGATCAAAAAACGTAAAGAATCTGGTAGCCCCTTCTCCACTAATAGGATTTACTTTGACACCACGTTCAATTAACAGTCGATAAATCTCATTAATATCTTTAGAGATAAAATTATAGTATTTTCCTACCCCAAAGTTATTCTCAGGAAACTTCATTGGTTGTTGATTAACAGTTCTTACAAGGCATATTACTGTTTGTGACTCTTCTGCAATCTTCATAACAGCAGCTTCTCTCTCAATATAAATAAGTTTAAATCCTAATTTTTCTTCATACCATTCAGCTGATATTTTCGGGTCTTTGACTGGTATAAATACACCTTCCATACCATTCAATAATGGTTGTGACATTCTATATCCCCCTTAGAAATTTTTCTTTTTTCTCTTCGCTACTATTCAGCCATAACCCTTCCTTCTCTTACCCAAGAATCTGAACTGATTGTGGAACAAGAAAAAATCCTACATTATCATAATAGGATTTTCGATAAAAATTTTATTAATGATCATTCTTTATCCAAAATCTACATATAAACAGTTCATCTTTTTTTATAAACAGTGCAACTTTATTTCAAATCAATATATACAACGAAGAAATGTACATGTAATTTATCACAACGAAAATTCTTTCATTTCTGAATATTAATTGTACAATATTCTAAAAAATAAACCCCACCTATAGAAAAAGGTGAGGTTTTCCTCTTACACAATATGCTCGTTTAACCAAAAAATCACATCTTGAAATACTTCCTGTCTGTTCACTTCGTGGAACATTTCATGCCTTCCATCTTCATATAAACGAAGCGTTACATCTTTGACACCACATTTTTTATACATATCATATACTTCTTGTACACCTTTTCCCATGTTTCCAACCGGATCACGGTCTCCCGAAAAAATATAAATAGGAAGCTCTTTTTGTGTTTTCTTATATTCTTCAAGTTTATTGACCATCAGCACACCGTTAAATAATTCACGGTAAAAGCTCGTTGTACAAATAAATCCACATTGTGAATCTTCTATGTATCTATCAACTTGATTCGTATCCGAAGACAGCCAATCAAACTTCGTACGGTTTGGCTTAAAGTGTGAGTTAAAATTACCAAATGATAAGAAGTTCAGCATTGGACTTTTCGTTTTTGCTCCGCGAAGCTTCATTTCAATCGTTGCCATTTTATGACCAATGACTCCTAAAAGCCCCGGATTCCCTCCTGTTCCAGAAATAAGGAATCCATTATATAACTCACCGCGAAGCTGCACAGCACGTCTTGCTAAGAAAGATCCCATACTATGTCCTAATAAGAAAAGTGGACAGATGTGTTCCTTACGAATAAGCTCTGAAACGAAGATTACGTCAGAAACAGCTTGATTCCAGCCTATATTCGGCTCGAAATGACCATAATCTTCTTCCTGCTTTACTGTTTTTCCATGCCCGCGATGATCATGAGCATATACCCCGTATCCAGCTTCCAATAACGCTTCAATACATTCTATATAGGAACCAGCATGTTCCGCCATACCATGCGCAATTTGAACAATCCCACGAGGCTCACTTTCTGGTAACCATTGACGTAAATAAATTTCCGATCCATCCAATGTCATAACGAAGCTTTCCTGTATGTTCATTTTGACAGCCCCCAATTCTATAATCTACTTCACAACAATACGAATCTATATCTTTATAAGATGAACCGCTATTCATTTTTTTCTTACTATAAATTATATGTAAAAGCTTTCCTTATTACAAATTATGATATTTTAATTTCTACCACTTCATTCTTGACGAAACGAAACTAAAGTTGTATAGTTACTTACATAAAGTAATTAAATTATTGGAGGTAAACTAATTATGATGCCATCATTATTTTTAGCACATGGTTCTCCTATGCTAGCCATTCAAGATACCGGCTATACAAAATTTTTACAAACACTTGGTAAAACATATAAACCAAAAGCAATTGTCATTTTTACAGCTCATTGGGAAAGTGAAATTTTAACTATTTCTTCTTCAGACAATGCCTATGAAACGATTTATGATTTTGGCGGCTTTCCTCCTGAATTATATGAAATAAAATACGCTGCAAAAGGTTCGTCCGTCCTTGCAGCAATGCTAGAAGAAAAATTTAAAAACCGAGGGATTGCGGTTCAAAAAGATACAACGCGCGGATTAGATCATGGCTCTTGGACACTTCTACACCGTATGTACCCAAAAGCTGATATACCTGTCGTTCAAATTTCAGTAAATCCCTTCCTTCCTGCAAAAGAACAATACGAAATTGGAAAAGCCATTCAAGAACTTGGAAAAGAAGATATTTTAGTCATCGGCAGCGGTGTTACGGTGCACAATTTACGAATGTTAAAATGGGAACAAACTACGCCTGAACCATGGGCTGTTGAATTTGACGAATGGCTCATTGATCAAATTCAAAACAACAATACAGACGCCCTATTCAACTGGGAAGCTGAAGCTCCTCATGCACGTTTAGCTGTTCCAAGAGCAGAACACTTTGTTCCTCTTTTCATTGCAATGGGAAGCGGCAAGGCAGAACCAAAAGTAATTCATCGTAGCTATGAATTTGGAACATTAAGCTATCTTTGTTTACAATTTTAATTCTCGATATTATAGAGATATTAATGTGGAGAAAGTCCAGTAATTCAATACTGGACTTTTCTTTATTCCTCTTTATCAAAACAAACTTACTCTATACTTTCATTGAAGCTATTTTAACATCTTATCGCTCGTTAAGACGTGATAAATGTTGAACCATAAACACTTGCTCATTTCCAACTATGAATCCCGCTTCTTTTAAAATACGAACAATTACTTCATTAGAAGAAGGCAAATTCATTGTCATTCTTTTTATTTGATCTTGTAAAGGAGGAAATATTTCACGTAATCCAAAGCGAACAATATCTTCCTGATCTAGACGTTTTGTATCTACATAACATTGATACAATACAGTTGCTTGTTGTTTTCCTGTCTGATCAAGTACTTTTTTATAAAGAAAATACGCTAATTCCTCATTTGTATCATCATACACAGTTAATAATTCTCCATCTTTTCTTACACTCATCCATTCCGTCTGCCAAGGTTTTATTTCTTCATTTGATATTTGAATAGTGTGTATATCCTGCGCTGTACCTCTTTTTACATGGTATGTATTACTTTGTAGCAACTGAAAAGCATCTTCTTCTAATATTCCTGTATGCTGTAACATCAAAAGTTGATCAACTACTTCATACCCCATCTTTTTATAAAGATGAATAGCCGCATCATTTTTACTAATTGCCTCCAGCGTCGCGATATCTACTCCTTCTTTTTTATACAGCTCTAGGGACGCTCTTACTAATTCTCCCCCTACCCCTCGATAACGAAATTGAGAAACAACACCTGTTCCACCATTCCATGCAATTTTTTTACCATGCATCATTCTAATTCCATTTAAGATAATACCAACTGGCTGACCGTTATAAAACGCTACAAGTGAAAAAGATGGTGACAATTCCTCCAGTGTCATTCTTGCTAAAAAAGCATCCATTGTCATTTTAATTTCGATAAAATACCCTTCGAATCCAGCATTCCACAAATTTGTAGCTTCTTCGAATGATAATGTGCCTAACGATTTTATTTCATACATCTCATCCCAACTCCCTTCCCTAAATAACTATTATCACACTAAAGCATCTTCCTGCTGTTTATTAAAAATAATGTGTATACCCATACATAATAGAAACAAGAACTGCAGTTACAAGTATACCAGGCAATAAATTTGCTACCTTAATTTTGATAATTTCAAGTAAGTTTAATCCAATGGCAAAAATCATAATCCCGCCAGTCGCTGTCATTTCCACAATAAAATTATTCATTAATGTTTCCGGTACAAAACGATCAATTTGCGTTGCAAAAATTGCAATCAGCCCTTCATATAAAGTAACAGGAACAGCCGAAAATAATACGCCCATTCCTAATGTTGTCGTTAAAATAAGTGAAATAAAACCGTCTATAATCGCTTTCGTATATAAAACATTATGATTTCCACGAATACCACTATCTAAAGCACCAATAATCCCCATTGCTCCCATTACAAATATTAATGTTGCAGTTACAAATCCGAGTGATATGCTCCCTTTTCCACCTGAACCTATCTTTTTCTCTAGCCAATCTCCTAAATTTTTTAATTTTTCTTCTAACATAAGCAATTCCCCGATTACTGCTCCAATGACAAGACTTAAAATGACGATTAAAAAATTTTCACTTTTCAACCCCATTTGCAAACCAAGTACCGTTACTGCTAAACCAATTGCATGCATAACAGTCGATTTCACATTTTCTGAAATGCCACTAAAAATTCTACCTAATAATGTCCCTGCAATAATACATAGTCCATTTACTAAAGCCCCAAGTAAAACCATTCTCTCCCACCTATTCTTTCTATATATAAAATTATAAGTAGAATTATAGACTATTTTTCAAAAATTTAATATTTTCAATTTACACGTTGTCCTAATCAAGCTACTCATGTTACCCTATTATTAAAAATCATTATAAATATATATCAGAATATAATTCCAAATTAACATTTAATATATTTATTTTATTAACTCATAAGGAAGGGTTTTTATGAAAATTCGAAAAAGAACATTACTAAAACGCACCATACTGTTAGCCATACTTTTTACCCCTATAATCTTATTGATCAACTATGCGCTAAATTCAGAAACGAAAAATGAACAAAACACAAAAGTAAAAAATAAGCAAACAGAAAAGGCAAAAGGAAAAGAACCAACAGAAAAGCCGAAAGAAGATCCTGAAATTACCCTTACATTCTCGGGTGATACAATGTTCGATTGGCAATTACGCCCTGTTATTCAAAGTAAAGGTGCTGATTATCCATTTCAGCATGTAAAGCCGGAAATAGAAAAAGCGGACTACTCATTTGTAAATCTAGAATCTGCGTTTACAACTCGCGAGAAAAAATATCCTGGCCAACTATTTTGGATTAAAAGTGATCCCTCCACATTACAAGCTATTAAAAATACAGGCTATGATATTGTTAATATCGGAAATAACCATACACTCGATTATTACCAAGACGGCTTATTAGATACAATTTCCCATGTAGAAAAAATAGGCCTTCCCTATATCGGCGCAGGCAAAAATGCATCAGATGCGTATACAGCGAGAGAAGTTACAATTAAAGGTAAAAAATTTAAGTTTATCTCGTTTGTCCGTTTTATGCCTGATTCTGCATGGGTAGCTACAAATGATAAACCCGGCGTTGCAAATGGCTACGATTTAAACTTAGTTACGAAAACGATTAAAGAACAAAAGAAAGATGCCGATTATATGATCGTATATATGCATTGGGGTGTCGAAAAAACAAATCGTCCAGCTGACTATCAAAAAGAATATGTACAAAAAATGGTAGAAGCAGGAGCAAATGCAATTGTCGGAAGCCATCCGCACTGGTTACAAGGCTTTGAATATTACAACAAAGTTCCCGTTGCATACTCACTTGGAAACTTCCTCTTCCCTGATTATGTAACAGGACATAGTGCAGAAACTGGTGTATTAACACTTAAGTTTAAAGGAAAAGACGTACAAATGTCATTTAATCCTTATATGATTCGTAATAACCAAATTACACCGCTTCAAGATACAGAAAAACAAAACATGCTGCAATACTTACAGTCTATTTCCAATGATGTACAAATTGATAAAAATGGAAACATTATTAATAAACGGACACAATAGATTTATACAAATCAATTAATTTTTCA
This sequence comes from Bacillus sp. AFS018417, assembly GCF_002560985.1. Lineage (NCBI taxonomy): Bacteria > Bacillati > Bacillota > Bacilli > Caryophanales > Bacillaceae > Bacillus > Bacillus sp. AFS018417. The sequence continues at coordinate 57,399 of NZ_NTTM01000051.1, read as the reverse complement.
TTTTTCTTCCAGACTTTTCTCTTGCTATGATAAACAACATATACGATACTATATAAAACATATCAATTTAGGGGGATTACACACGATGGAAGAAAAACAATATGAACTTGCAACTTTTGCTGGTGGTTGCTTCTGGTGTATGGTAAAGCCATTCGACGAACTGCCTGGTATACATAAAGTCATTTCAGGTTATTCAGGAGGGCATGTTGAAAATCCAACATATGAGAATGTAAAATCTGGAGAATCCGGACATTTAGAAGTTGTTCAAATTACATTTGATCCTACTATATTTCCTTATCAAAAGTTACTGGATTTATATTGGCCGCAAATCGATCCAACAGATGACGGCGGACAATTTTTCGACCGTGGTCCATCTTATCGTACAGCAATTTTTTATCACAACGAAACACAAAAAGAGCTTGCTGAAAAATCAAAACAAGCATTAGCAGAAAGCGGTATGTTTAAAGACCCAATCGTAACAGAAATTCGCCCAGTTGCTCCATTTTACGAAGCAGAAGAATATCATCAACATTTTTATAAAAAGAATCCAGAGAAATATGCACAAGAACGGAAAGAGTCTGGTCGTGAAGACTTTATCAAGGAAAATTGGCAGAAAAAATAATAAATGGACGTGTTTTTAAGACCGATGAAACAACTTTTCATCGGTCTTTTTATATTTCAATATAAAAATTGTTCTCTTACTTATTCACTTCATTTTTCAACTGCAAAGCAATTAAGCTAGCAAAATCATGCACAAGTGTCGCTGCTAAAAGAGAAGTAATTTGAGCTTGATCATATGGCGGCAATACTTCTACTAAGTCGAAACCGATATAATTAAATCCACTTAACGAACGCACCATGTTTAGTGTCTCGCGACTGTTAAATCCCCCCACTTCTAACGTACCTGTACCAGGTGCACAAGATGGATCTACAAAATCAATATCAAACGTTAAGAAACATGGTGTATCGCCAATCGTTGCTCGCATTTGCTCAAGAACGCTTTTAAAACCACGATCACATAATTCAGCTGTTGTAATGACGTTATACCCTAAATCATTACTAGCTTCTATATCACCAGGATGATTTAATGTTCCACGGATACCAATTTGGAATACTTTTTCAGGTTGTAGTAACCCTTCTTCATGTGCGCGAATAAATGGAGAACCGTGCCAATATTTCTCTTCATAATATGTATCCCATGTGTCTGTGTGGGAGTCGAAGTGAATCATTGCGACAGGTCCATGAACTTTCGCTGCTGCACGAAGGCTTGCTAATGTAACTGAATGATCCCCTCCAAGACCTATCGGAATAATTCCTTGTTGCATTAATCCCAAAACAGTTTCTTCAATTACATCATAGCTACGATGAATATTGTGCGGGATCACAGACACATCACCAATATCAATTGCATTTGTATCATCAAACGGATAAACATGGTGAATCGGATGATATGGGAACAAAGTCATAGATGCTTGACGAATTGCTTGCGGAGCAAAACGCGCACCAACGCGAAAAGAAGCAGCCGTATCAAACGGCATCCCTAGAATTGCAATCTTTGCTTGCTCATTACTTGACGGTAATCTCATAAATGAACCTGTCGTACAAAACTCTGGTTTTACATCTGGCGTTAGTGGATATTTCATACGTCATTTCCCCTTCATCAACATAATTTTCACATTCAAAAAACTTTCTTGAATCTTTTTTATTAAAATGCAAAAATCATGCCATGCAAAAAATGAGCCTTTCCCAACTGTTCATCTTTTTTCATCTATGCAAAATTGAATAATCCATGCCTTACAGCATAAAGTGAAACTTTAATCAGTGGGTATTAGTTGAACCAATCGGGCTTTTACGGACAGTTTATCTCCCACCTTACTTCTTTGCTTTCGCCGAATTTTGAGGTGGGAGTATTACTGTCCGCGAATAGCGGGATAAAAAGGATGATAAAAGATCACCCTTTTCTGTACTTATTTTTTTACTAAAAGTTATTTTCTCAATCTCTCAATAAAATCATATAACTTATCCAGTGAAGTCATATTCTGATTACACGCTATACTATCTTGGCAAATATAGTTTCCTTTTTTAACAAAAGTACCTGGTACATCCCCTTTTATTTCAACTAGAAACATACCTACTTCTTCATGACCATGACACAATGCACAAATGCCCTTTTTGTTTATACTTTGGAATGTGCCTTGTAAACCAACAAACTTATTTTTATTCTTTGCTATAATAAACTTTCTACTTGTGCCTTTATCAATCCAACCTAGATAAGACATCTCTTTCATATTTATTCCTTCCATTTCAGGAAGCTTCAATTTTTTAGCTTTAGGAAATAATTTTTTTAACGTTTGCGGCGTAACTTCCTGAAACGGAATGACATACGGATTTAACTTGAATAAAAACGCTTCTGCGTCTTCTCTATTTTCAACCGTCAAAATCGTATCTATTAATTCTTTTTGTTCATCAGTAAGATTTTCAAAAACATCTAATACCTTTTCTATCGCAAGAGACTTTAGAGCAGCAATAACACCTCTATCGTTTGCTGTTGCATGTCCATTTACTAGAATATGAGCTTGTGATTTTATAAAATTGTATTGATCGCTTCTAATAAAAGCTTCCATTCTTATCACTCCATACCAAATTGTTGATCTCTTCTCATTGTATACAATATATTTATTTTATAAAATGTCGAAAACAATTACTAAACAAAATATACACAAAAAGCACTGATTATTTCTTATCGAATAATCAGTGCTTTGCATTATGATTTTGAATACACGATTTTTTTTATCGTTTCTGTAGAAAGAAAGTATTCCTCTGCTAATTGATAAATCGAAGTTCCATTTTTAAAAGCATGTTTAATATCTCTATTCCGCGCGTCAAGTTGCTTTCTTCCTCCAGATTGTGTACCCCATTTATAATGTGTATTTTCCTGTTTTGGAATATAAATTGTTTCTCCTTGCACATACTTTTGAATTTCTATAATTAAATTTTCCGGTAAAACGGCCGCTGCTTTTACGTATTTCATTTTTGCTCGCCCCTTATTTTTTATGGTTCATCTAAATAAGGTGCAAAGCCAACTATAGGAAAAATAATACAATTCCATTTAGGCGATTGTATGTTAGATTATTTGTCTACCTCATGCAAAGTATCGCCTTTTCCATACTTGGCTTTGCATGAGACGCTGCAGTATCTGGCAATTTCATTGTAATCGCCATATCAACACCTCCCAATATCTCTTTGGAATCAACCTTATTATATGATAAATTTTCCCTAATTGCATCTTCATGCCTTTTTAAAAATTGTATTATTAAGAAGTGTTAAAGCTACACTTGAAAAGGCTGACCCCCAAAAAATCCATCCTAATTTTCACAAAATTGAAACTTCCTACTAAAATCCCGCAAACAAACGCACTTTGTAAAAATACTGTAATAATAAATTTAGTATTTTACTTTATAAAATACCAAGACAAGTTTATAGTAGAAAAAGATGATTCTTAAGCAACATGAGTAGGAGGAAGTATTTTGTCTACTTCAAAAGTATTAAAAGGCACTGCCTTACTAAGCGGAGCCACAATAATTTCACGTATTTTAGGTTTTATTTATTTCTTCCCATTTCAAGCGTTAGTTGGGAGTGATGGAGTTGCTTTATATTCTTATGCATACTCCTGGTATGGGATTTTATTAAGCTTTTCAACAGCAGGTATCCCTATCGCCGTTTCAAAATTTGTTGCCAAATATAATGCTTTAGGAGATTACGGCACAAGTAAAAGATTATATAATTCAAGCTTAAAAGTAATGATGTTTATGGGATTCCTTGGTTTCTTAATTTTATTTTTCGGGGCACCTTATGTATCCGAATTAATAGTTCGCTCTAAAACACCAGATCCTGGATTCGTTGCGGATGTAACACTAACAATGCGTGCACTAAGTTTTGCACTTATTATCGTGCCAGCGATGAGTGTTACACGCGGTTATTTCCAAGGTTTTCAACATATGAAACCAAGTGCGGTTTCACAAGTTGTGGAACAAATTGCTCGCGTTATCTTTATTTTAGTTGGAAGCTTTATTGTTTCTAAAATATTAGGCGGATCGGTTGCATCTTCTGTAGCAGTCGCAACATTTGGCGCTGTTATCGGAGCAATTGCCAGTGTTTCCATGCTCGTTATGTATTGGAAGAAGTACAATGGACTACGTCCACCAGAAGGTGAACGAAAAGTGCGCTCTTCTTCGGTTCCCTTAACAAAGATGTATATGGAACTGCTTCGCTATGCGATTCCAATTGTTTTTGTCGGCATTGCCATTCCACTTTATACGTTAGTGGATCAATATACGGTTGCCGATGCATTACAAGCAGTGGGCACACCACTTGATAAAGCAAATGCTGTTTTTGCTTACATTACGAACTATGCTCAAAAACTTATTATGATACCAGCATCACTAGCAACAGGATTTTCTCTCACAATCATCCCGGCAATTACACAGTCATTTACGGGTGGTAAATTAGATCAGTTGCAAAATCAGATTGAAAAGATCTTCACAATATTATTATTTTTCACAATCCCAGCATCATTTGGGCTTGCTAGCATCGCTTACGATGCATTTCGTATGGTATATTTCGATCACAATACAGCATTAGAAGGGTCACAATATTTAATCTCATTTGCACCATCTGCTGTAATGAGCGCGATTTTCACCGTATCAGCAGCTATCTTACAAGGTATTGATTATCAGCGTAAAACGATGATTGCTTTTACTGCAGGTATCATTATAAAAGTTCTTGTCAATACACCGCTTCTATATGCGCTAGGTGGACATGGTGCTGTATTAGGAACGATACTTGGTTACCTCGTTTCTGATGTAATCATGCTATATTGCATTGTAAAATATACGAAGTTTAACATCGCAAAGACTGGTAAAACCGTATTACTTATTACAATTTACTCTGCAGCAATGTCTGCTGTAGTAATTGGGGCAAAAACGTTATTAAAATGGTTAATTCCCGGACAAACATATATGGAGTCTTTATTAATTGTAGTCGTATGCGGTGCCCTTGGTGCACTTGTTTACTTCGCTTTTGTATTTACAAGCGGGCTTGCTTCTGACATTCTTGGTGATCGTATCAATCGTTTGCCATTGTTGAAAAAATTAAAACGATAAGCATGGAAAAGGTGTAACTTACATTTCAAGTTACACCTTTTTTATTAAAGTAAAGTAAAGTAATTACCATTTTAGAAGATGATATAATATGTATGATATTTATTTAAAATCAAGTTGAAAAGTTTATAAAAAAATGAACCAAAACATATTATCTTACTAAAAAGGAAATTTGAATTTTTCATATTGCACTAACATTGTAAGTTAGGTTAGTTGTAACAAACACTTACCTAAAAGGCATCTATTCTAGCCTCCTCTAATTATAACCAGTAATTAACTGTGAAATGATTTAGTAATAACATTAGTGAATGAGAAAACTCTTTTAAACATAAATGAAGTGACAACCAAACTATTAATCTTATATATTAAATTATACAAGTAACATCGCAATAAAGGAGGTCCACATATTGTTTGAGAACCATGATGATTTAAAACGCGATATGAATCGTAACAACTTGCGCGCTGACTGTGAAAACTGTTTCGGCTTGTGCTGTGTTGCACTTCCCTTCGCAGCTTCGGCAGATTTTGCAATTGATAAAGATGGTGGCAAACCCTGCCCTAATCTGCAATCGGACTTTCGCTGCAGTATTCATAAAGACCTCAGACAGCAAGGGTTTAAAGGATGTACCGTTTTTGAATGCTTCGGCGCAGGACAAAAGGTTTCCCAAGTCACTTTCGAAGGAGTAGACTGGCTTGAAGGTCCAGAAAGGGCGTAGAAAATGTACAATGTGTTTCCAATTATGCAACAACTCCATGAAATGCTCTGGTATTTAACCGAAGCTTTAACGTTGAAAGCAACTCGTCCGATTCACAGTGAGCTTAACCACATGCTTGATGAGACAGAACGACTTTCTCAACTTAGTCCCGATTCACTCTTGGAATTAGACGTTCCATTACACCGAGCAAATGTAAATGCTCTGCTTTTAAAGACAAGCGAACTAGTATGGACGGAGGCACGTCGTCAACATAAGAATTCAAAAAAAGGCAAGAGAATAAACCATCGAGGAGCAAATCTTATGGGTGCAAAACTTAAAGGAGCAGATCTCAGAGGAGCAAATTTGAGAGGAGCATACCTTATTGCTGCCGACCTCCGAGGCGCAGATTTGAGAGCGGCCGATCTTATCGGTGCTGATTTACGAGACGCCGACCTTAGCGGAGCAGATTTCACAGAGAGTATCTTTCTTACCCAAGTTCAGATTAACTCAGCGAAAGGTGATGCACGCACAAAATTACCCCACTTGCTTTCTCGTCCAACACACTGGTCTGCTTTGAGCAAAAAAACAAATTAAAAGAATCCAAGATGCTACATATGTAACAAATAGAAAAAGAGGATGTATATCTCATATACATCCTCCATAGCAATTATTCAAATAACCCCATGCTCAAATACCGTTCCCCTGTATCCGGTGCAATACATAACACTTTTTTCCCAACACCTAGTCTTTTCGCTAGCGTAATCGCAGCAAACACAGAAGCTCCTGATGATGGTCCTACTAAAATCCCCTCTTCTTTCGCAAGCTTCCTCATTGTCCCAATTGCATCTTCATCAGCAATTTGAATGATTTCATTATAAATCTCTGTATTCAAGTTTTTTGGGATAAACCCTGGACTTGTTCCCACTAATTTATGCGGACCCGGAGCACCACCTGATAAAACGGGAGATCCTTTCGGTTCCACGACTGCAATATATAAACCAGGAAGTTTTTCTCGTAATGTTTCTCCTGTCCCTGTAATAGTTCCACCTGTTCCAGCGGTTGCGACAAATGCATCTAATTCACCGTTCATTTGTTCATAAATTTCAACAGCTGTTGTAGTGCGATGAATTTCAGGATTTGCTTTATTCTCAAACTGCTGTGGAATAAAGCTACCTGGAATTTGCTGCTGCAATTCCAGTGCTTTTGCAATTGCCCCCGGCATCCGTTCAGCAGCTGGTGTCAGTACTACTTCAGCTCCGTATGCCTTCAGCAAGTTAATACGCTCTTTGGACATGTTATCAGGCATAATAAGAATTGCTTTATACCCTTTCGCAGCTGCATTCATCGCCAATCCTATTCCAGTATTACCACTTGTCGGTTCAATAATTGTGTCACCAGGTCGTATGAATCCATTTTCTTCTGCCATATGAATTAAATTATAAGCTGCGCGATCCTTTACGCTACGTGACGGGTTAAACATCTCTAACTTTACATATATATCAGCCGCATCTTCCGGAACAATGCGAGATAAACGCACAACAGGTGTATTTCCAATTAATTCTGTAACGTTATGATATATTTTCATATTCAGGGCTCCTATTCCATCCATTTCTACATCATTTTACGATCATTTGGCAGTAACCATGATGATAAACCAATTAACGGCAACATACTACATAGCAGCATAATGAAGTTAAGACTATATATATCTGCCAATTTCCCAAGTACAACCGCTCCTAGTGCTCCAAGTCCAAATGCGAGTCCGACAATTAAGCCAGATACCATACCGACTTTTCCAGGAACAAGCTCCTGTGCATACACAACGATAACACTAAAACTACTAGAACTAATAAATCCAATACAGAGAAATAACGGGACAACCCAAATAAGCGAAACGTGCGGCAATAGCAGTGCTAGAGGTGCTGAACCGAGCATGGAAAAGACAATAATATTTCGCTTTCCAAACCGATCTGCTAACGGTCCTCCAAAAAACGTTCCAAGCACGCCGGCAATCATGAAAGCAAACACATAAAACTGTGCATTTTTAATAGATAGTCCATAATGTTCAATTAAATAAAATTGATAAAAGTTCCCAATCCCTGCTCCGTACCATGAACGAACAAACGTCAAAAATACAAGTAAAACAATCACAAACTTAACCCGGCTGCTTATGACTAGACTTTCCGCTTCTAGTGCAGCTCGTTTCTTCCTTCTTACAGCCCCGCTTTCTAACTCCCCTTTATACCATGTAGAAACAAAGTATAATAAGACAATTCCGACCACCGCAAAGCCTGTAAACCAAATAGTACCGATTTGACCAAGCGGAACAAATACGAGTGCCGTAAAAATTGGCGCAAGCGAATTCCCGGTATTTCCTCCTACTTGATAAATTGATTGCGCTAAACCTCTCTTTGCTCCTGCTGCCATATAAGCAACACGTGCTCCTTCTGGATGAAAGACAGCGGATCCAAGTCCAATAAATAGAACAGATAAAATAACAATAAAAAAGTTCGGTGCAAACGCAAGTCCAATCATCCCAAGCATGCTTGAGAACATTCCAAGTGGCAGTAAATACGGGGAAGGCTTCTTATCTGAATACATCCCAAACATCGGCTGCATAATGGATGATGTCATATTCAAAGCAAAGGCAATCCACCCCACCTGCATATAAGATAAATTCATCGACTTTTCCAAAATTGGAAATAGCGCTGGCACAACTGCCTGCATCGAGTCATTAAGAAAATGCCCGAAGCTAATCGCAAATAAAATACGGTAAATCGTTGGTGTAGTCATCGCATTCGGCTTTTGTGCTACCTGCATGTTACACGCTCCTCTCCTCCTGTGCTGAAAATAGCCTGTGTATATATTTCATACACCCGCTTATTTTTCTGACTTTTTAAACATTTACTATTCTATACCTCTTTTTTACCTTTTTCCACTTCTCTGCTTACTGTCGTATGAAAAACACGTAAAGACTGAAATCTAGTAACTACCCTTTTTTATTAGTTTTTAAAATTCAGAAAACCATTTACCATATACATCCATTCAAGTATCATAATATAAAAGAACAAGTAAGGAGCATTTAACATGAATCCATTATTATTAAATTTCCCTGCTGAATTTTATACTGAAAGGCTTCTCATACGAATGCCAAGACCTGGAGACGGAAAAGAAGTATATAAAGCAATCAATGAGTCTATGGAAGTGTTAAAACCTTGGATGCCTTTTGCTCAAAAAGAACAAACGGAACAAGAAGTAGAAGCAAACATTAGAGATTCTCACGTAAAATTCTTGGCACGCGAAGATTTACGTTTACTCGTTTTTCTTAAAGAGACAGGTGAATTTATTGCTTCTTCAGGATTACACCGTATTAACTGGGATATTCCAAAATTTGAAATTGGTTATTGGATTCATTCTTGTTTTAGCGGGCAAGGATACATGACAGAAGCCGTTACAGGAATTATAGATTTTGCCTTTAATGAATTACAAGCAAATCGAGTGGAAATCCGCTGTGACTCAAGAAATGTAAAAAGCCGTGCCATACCCGAAAAATTAGGTTTCAAATTGGAGGGGATTTTAGAGAATAACAGCGTATCAGTAGATGGTGCTGAATTAAGAGATACGTGTGTATATGCAAAGAAAAGATAACGAAAAGAAGAGTTGCTATACAGCAACTCTTTTCTTCATCTTTCAAAGGAACTCTTTAGTGTATTACATACTTTTTATATTTTTCAAAATCACTCGTTTTACATTCCACGGTAATTTTCGTACCTTCATTTTCATAGTCTGTCGATAAAACATGAGCATGTTCGTTAAAATAAGAAATTAACTGTCCTTGATCATAAGGAATTAACATTTCACATTGTATAAAATCTTGATAAATTTGTGTACGAATCATTTGTACAAGCTCATCCATACCTACTTTTTGTTTAGCAGACAAATACACACGATTATCTTGTACCTTTGGAATTTCAATATCCATAACATCTGCTTTATTATAAGCATAAATCGTTGGAATATTTTCAACACCGATTTGTTTTAACGTTTGATTTGTAATGTCAATGAGATGCTCATAATTTGGATTTGCATAATCAACAACATGAATAAGTAAATCTGCCTCCGCTACTTCTTCTAACGTCGAACGGAACGCTTTCACAAGATGATGCGGCAATTTACTAACGAACCCAACTGTATCTGTTAATAAAAATGATTTGTTATCTGGTAATTGAATATTTCGCACAGCTGTTTCGAGCGTCGCAAATAACATATCTTTCTCAAATACTTGTTTCTCTGCAGATCCGTTAAACATTTCAAGCATCGCATTCATCGTTGTTGATTTACCTGCGTTCGTATATCCTACTAACGACACAACAGGTATTTCATTTTTCTTACGCTGTTTACGCTGCGTTTGACGATGCAAAGTAAGTGCTTCTAGTTCTTTATTTAGCGCTGCAATTTGCTCTTCAATCTTACGGCGATCAAGTTCTAGTTTCTTTTCCCCGACACCTTTGTTTCTCGTACCAACACCGCCGCTTTGTCTTCCAAGCGATTCGCGAAGACCAATTAAACGCGGCATCATATATTGCAAATGCGCGACTTCAACCTGTAATTGTGCTTCTTTTGTCTTTGCACGTTGCGCAAAAATATCTAAAATTAAAATTGTACGGTCAATCACTTTGCAATCTATATCCGCTTCCAAATTTCGGATTTGTGAAGGAGATAACTCATCGTTGAAAATTACCAAATTTGCATCTGCTTCTTTCACAAACGCTGACACTTCTTCAATTTTACCCGTTCCAATATAATGAGATGGGTTCACACGATGTAAATTTTGTGTAACTTGCCCTATCACTTCCACATCGCACGCTTCCGCTAAATTCGCTAACTCCTCCATTGAATATTCGAAATCACTTTGACTATTTAAATTCACTCCGACTAATATTGCTTTTTGTACTAATTCTTCCATATATTTATTCCTCCATTTCGATTACGCGCAAAATAAAAAACACAAGCTACTGCCTGTGTTTTTCATAAACGGATGAGAGCACGACAAATAAACATAAAAAGCATCGCTGCCAGCTTGTTCAATGGTCGTCAAATCCAGCATGATACACCAATTCTAAGAAATGTTTGTATACATGCATCGTATCATTCTGTTTTTAAAGGCAAAACAAAAAGAGGGTGTATTCGTCCCTCCCTCTTTTCACATATAAGTTTAATAGGGTTCCTTTAAAGAGACAGACCAATCCCGTTCACTCTGTACACAGACAGAGCCTTTGAGCGCTATTCAATTATCGGCACAAAGTATTGAGACGTAATCTGATTAAGATCAAAGGAGACCCCTCCGTTCATTAAAAGTTACATAAATTTTAGCACAGTTATATAACTGACACAAGAATAAACTCCATTTATTAGCATAAAGAAAATCGTTATTTTTCTATCTTATTCATCATTTTTTGCGCATACGTCTTTTCCTATAACAAACGAAAGAAAACGCCTTGGTTTCAACAAGCACTTCGCCCACACTTATATCTTATGCTCTTCTTCAATGTCCTCTTGCTTTTCTTCTTTCATTTCATGATAGTATGATGGCAGTTCTATGCCATGTTCTGAGAAATAGTCCTCAATTAATGAAATTATCACTTTCAATGTTTTTACACGCGCATACAATTTATCATTTCCAGGTATAATATTCCACCTTGCATTCGGTTTATCTGTTTTTTCGAACATATCTTCCATTGCCTCGACATATTCATCCCACTTTTCACGATTGCGCCAATCTTCATCTGTAATTTTCCATTTCTTAAGAGGATTTTGCTCTCGCTCTTTAAATCGCGCTAACTGTTCATCTTTGCTAATGTGATAGAAAAATTTCGCTACTATGTAATGATCATCTGTTAATAGTTTTTCAAAATCATTGATTTCATCGTATGCTCTAGTCCACTCTTCTTTTGTAGCAAAACCCTCTACACGTTCAACCAATACACGACCGTACCAAGAGCGATCGAAAATAGTGATTTGGCCATATTGCGGGATTTTCCGCCAAAATCGTTGCAGATAATGATAACGTTTTTCATGAGGAGCAGGTGCACCAATTGGATTTACTTGCAAGCCGCGCGGATCAAGGTGCTCGGTAATTCGTTTAATTGCTCCTCCCTTGCCGGCAGCATCCCATCCTTCCATGGCCAAAATAACGGCTATTTTTTCTTCTCGTAAAATCTGCTGCAACGCTAGTAAACGCATTTGATATTTTTCAAGCTTCTTATTATATTTTTGTTTCGATTCAATTTTTTTGGTTAAATCTACTTTTGCAAGATGATCTTTTTTCATAATTTAAGCCCCCTTTTTAAATAACCAACATTATTTTAACATAATTTTCAGTATTTTGTGTATACATATCTCATTAAAGAATACCAACACGTATCACATGCTATATATACTTTAAGTAATATATCTTTGATACTTTGTTTATAGCTTTTACAAAGTAATCAAAAAAACTTCATTGGAATTATCTGTGTTAAGAGAATTTTGTTTCTTAAAAATACAATACAAACATTAACTTGCATTACCGAATAAATGATAGAAAAAGAGTTTTTTTGAACTTTATTTTTAATTACTAAACAATCATTCATCAGCTTCCCAATACAAAGAAAAATGACTTAACCCCTTCCCTTCTCTCTTGTCTATATCCATTCTTTTTATGTAGTAAAAAAGTGATTCTGTCACTGTTTTGTCAATTTATTATTAAAGGATAAAGAATTCATAATAAAAATATCTATTCACTCGCTATCAATTGTGATATTCTGTTCATTGGAAAATTTATATATTGGTGGTGCATCCATGTTTTCATCGTTCAAAAGGTTTTTAATTGGTAGACCCCTTAAATCAAACGCCTTAGGCGAACAAAAATTAAATAAGCTAAAGGCATTGGCTATTCTTTCATCTGATGCTCTTTCTTCTGTTGCGTATGGAACGGAACAGATTTTAATTGTTCTTGCAGCACTTGGATCGATTGCCTTTTGGTACTCTATTCCAATTGCAATCGGGGTTCTTATTTTATTAACCGCACTTATTTTATCGTACAGACAGATTATTTTTGCCTATCCGCATGGAGGAGGAGCTTACGTTGTTTCTAAGACAAATTTAGGTATAAATGCCGGACTCGTTGCTGGCGGATCCTTATTGGTAGATTATATCCTTACCGTAGCTGTAAGTGTATCAGCGGGAACAGATGCGATTACATCTGCGTTTCCGGCTTTACATCAGTATACCGTTCCAATCGCGGTCATACTTGTTATTTTCATTACAATCCTGAATCTTAGAGGAGTAACAGAATCCGCTTCTATTCTAGCTTATCCTGTCTATCTCTTCGTATTAGCACTCATTTTATTAATTACTGTTGGAGTGTTTAAAATCGTAACTGGACAAGCGCCAGCAACCCTACATACACCTATTGGTACTGCTGTACCGGGAGTTACATTATTCTTTTTATTAAAAGCATTCTCATCTGGATGTTCTGCATTAACAGGTGTAGAGGCTATTTCAAATGCTATTCCTAATTTTAAAGAACCCGCTGCTAAAAATGCGGCCAAAACATTAGTTATGATGGGAACAATTCTAGCAGTCTTATTTACCGGAATCACTATTTTGGCATTTTGGTACGGTATTGCTCCGAAGCCTACTGAAACTGTTGTATCTCAAATTGCATCAGATGTATTCGGAAGAAATTATGTTTACTACTTTATACAAGGAACAACAGCACTTATTTTAGTATTAGCTGCTAATACAGGATTCTCAGCATTCCCATTATTAGCTTTCAACCTAGCATCAGATAAATACATGCCTCGCATGTTTTTAATGCGCGGTGATCGCTTAGGATATTCAAATGGAATTTTGACACTAGGAATCGCTTCTATTATTTTAATAATTGCGTTTCAAGGAAAAACAGAGCAACTAATCCCGCTATATGCAGTTGGTGTATTCCTTCCTTTCACCTTGTCGCAAACAGGAATGATTGTAAAATGGTTACGCGAAAAGCCAAAAGGATGGTTACCTAAATTACTAACAAATCTAGTAGGGGCGCTTATTTCACTATCTGTATTACTGATTTTCTTTATCACAAAGTTTACACAAGTATGGTCTGTCGTTATATTCCTGCCAATTATTGTGTACACCTGTCATCGTATTTATAAACATTACGATTCCGTTGGAGAACAACTACGTATCGATCCAAATGCAGTTTCTCACAAATTTGAAGGAAACATTGTCATCGTACCCGTTGCAGGAATCACAAAAGTAGTCGAACAATCGATTAATTATGCCGAGGCTATTGGTGATACTGTCATCGCCGTATATGTAGCCTTCGACAAAGAAAGTGAAATAAAAATGCAACAAAAATGGAAAGAATGGAAACCAGGTGTTCGCCTTATTACAGTGGTTTCTTCTTACAGAAGCTTAATGAGACCTCTTACAAAATTAGTAGCTATGATTCAAGATAAAGCACAGGAAAATCATCAGTCAGTTACTGTGCTCATTCCGCAATTTATAACCAAAAAAAGTTGGCATAACATCTTACACAACCAATCAAGTGTTTTATTAAGGGTATACCTTTTATATAAAAAGAATGTTATCGTTTCAACTGTTCCGTTTCGATTTAAGAAATAGCTAGTAAAATATTAAATTTTTCTATCCTTGTAGAAGAATAAGAACCCTAACTATAAATAAGTTAGGGTTCTTGTTTTTATTAGTTAGTTTTTAATACTTCTTCCCACTGTACCTATTTTGCATGCGGAGAAATTTTTGAACATGCATCTCTTATCTCTTAGTTTTCACATCACATTGTTAATATGATTACGGACAAGCCTTTTTGCTATTGGCTCTGTTAAAGAATAATGTTGATAATTTAGCAAATAAAAAAGAAACGAATCTCTTAATCAAAAAAAAGAGACAAAACAGACGCCTCCTAAGAAGAAACAAATCAATCCACAAACAATTGCTGCGTTGTTGCTGACAGGCGCGCAAGTTGTGTACTGGATTATTCAAATTTGTAAACTTCTACTTTTCTAATTATCTAGAGGTATGCCCATTTTGACTCCTAAATCCCAGCGGAGTGTGGTTTTTACCAGTACGGATCTTCTGGTTTCAAAACCCTCTCCCATATTTATAATATGAGATATTTCCCCTTTTGACTCTTCCGTATATCTTTTATTTCATTCAGGGATAGCGTCCCGAAATTTCAATAAGAAAATCATTAAAAACAGCCTTGATTATATATTAAGTTTGTCTTTACAGTTCTCGCAAATAAATTTCCCCTCCAAATTTAAATAGGCTTTAATTTCTGTAAATCCTTTTCTCTTAGGATAGGGTACGATTACTAATGCTTGTTCGTCCTTTTTAATATCTTCCTTACAGTAGACGCATTTCGGAACTATCAATGCCACATTAATCCCCTCTTTCATCAACATAA
This sequence comes from Bacillus sp. AFS018417, assembly GCF_002560985.1. Taxonomy (NCBI): domain Bacteria; kingdom Bacillati; phylum Bacillota; class Bacilli; order Caryophanales; family Bacillaceae; genus Bacillus; species Bacillus sp. AFS018417. The sequence continues at coordinate 42,079 of NZ_NTTM01000051.1, read as the reverse complement.
CGATTATATTTAAAAATCTCTTGTAGTCGATCTTGACCTTTAGTGAATTCCTTAATGGGGTACCGCCAGCATTTTGGAAAAAAACCACGCTAAGCAAAAAATACAATAAGCTGCCCATATGGACAATTCATTTACATAATTATCGTTATCGGTAGTTTCGATTTCAACAAAAAAAGGATTAGCTAAATGCTAGTCCTAAAGGTTTTATATTGGATATTCATTCAACCAAATTAATGCTTGTTCATAATTATCAAAAAAATTTACAGATTCTTTTGTATTGGACTGTTGTAAATAATTCATTATCTCTCCTTCCTCAAGGAGAAACGCAATTGCTTTACTATGATTCAAAATGTTTTCATTGAAAAACTTATCTTTCCATGCTTTTTGAACTGAAAAATGATCTGGAGTGTACCCTTTTCTATCTATCAACAATTTGTATTTCCGACCTTCGGAAATGAATTGCTGACAAACTTTCTCGAATCCTTTAAACCATTCGTTAACATCATCTGTTTTAATCTTGCCAATCAGATGGGTAACAATTAAATCTCCTGAAACTGTTGTGCTAATATTCTGTTTACTCAACTTGGAATCATCCCCTTTAGTTACAATTATGTGTAAAAAACTTTATGAAATCAATTAAAAGAAGGAATGATTAATTTTTTATGAATAATATATACATATCTACTTAACATAACGTCTCATTATCAGCAGTAACCAAATCCTAGAAAGCCATTCATACCAATAGTTTGTCAGCCTTCCGTTCCCCTTCCGCTGTATGCAAGATTTCATACATCCCTGTCACAACAGCATTTGGCAGTTCAAACCGTTCTCGTAGCCTGCATGAAATCCTGCATATCCTTAGCGTATAAAATCCACGTTTTGTTGGCGAGACCTCAAAAAGAAGCGCGAAACGCACTTCTTTTCTTTGTAATCACTACACATTACATTGCTAATATGATTACGGACAAGCCTTCTTGTTATTAAATAATTCAGCTCCTCCCTACTAAATAAAAGAAAACATTACGGATTACTCACCTTTCAAATAATCGTTGTTATCGAAAGCTGCTATCAATTCCCACATATTTTATTACTAATTCCTCAGTACATATTACCTTGTATTTAAGAAAATGATAAATACGATGAAATCTTGTACTTTGGAGGTTATAGTATGCGAAAAATAACATTTGTTCTTTTTTGTATGATGTGTTTTATATTTAATAGCAATATATTAGCGAAAGCTTCCTCATTTAATAATCTGCCTATTTCAAAGTCCTCTGAACGTTGGTATTTAAAAATTAATAAATCTGACGATGAGCCAAGGCTTTCAAAACCAAAACCAGGTGTATTTAATACATATAGTCTAGATGTGAAGAACATGGGGAAAAATGCTTATAATTTAGATGTAGATATATACAGTAACTTTAACGATTCCAAAACTTTGCGGGCAAACATGGACGCACCGGAAACTGAAAGAACAGTTCCAAATAATGAATGCCATTTTTCTAATTTTCCTGTGTCAGTAAAAGCAAAGAGTATTACCGTTATCATTACATGGGAGGAAGAGCTACCTAAGACATTCTCTGATGGTAAAACGATAAAAGCAAGAAAATATAAAGAAATATTTGTGTTCGATCAAAAGTAAATGATAAAAAGCTCTCCTTAAAACTAGAGAGCTTTTTATCATCTATTTAGGTATGAATACCATATATACAAAGTTGATATAACGCATATTATTGAAAGTAAAAAAGCGAATCATTTCTTATCCATCCAATGACAAAAAGAGGTGCAATTTGTACTGAACTCCAAAAGTTAGACTTTTTCGAAGTGATTCCTTACTCCAATTTTTCTTTTAGTTATCATCCAGTTTCGATACGATTTCAAGTATGATTTTTGAAAATCTGCTAAATCATAGTTCTATCCAATAATGCTGAACAATTTCGCCAGTATCATGGGGAATTACATCATTTTCCAAATTTGATAAAACACATCGCACTTCAAAAAAGATGATTTTATTTACTGCCATTTTTTCTGAAGAGTTTAAGAGTGGACAAACAAATAAACCCTCAAAATTTCCTGTTAGTCATCCATGCTGTGAGGCCGACACACATGACTAACAGGAATTAATAGCTCAATAAAATTAACTTCCTGTACTAGTAAATACACTTAATCCATATTTCCAAAAACGATAAGCAATGAAACATAGTATTATAGCGACGAGTGGTGTACACAAAGAAACCCATTTATACCCCTTATCGAAGAAAAAGGCAGCTGGGTAAAAGGATGTAAAACTATATGGAATAATAAATGTTAAAATAAATGCTATAACTTTATTATAGATAGTAATTGGATAACGTGAAAAATCGCTTAAACTAAATACCGCTGATACAACAGGAAGACTATCTGTCATCCAAAAGGAAAACGTAATAAAAAACAGATTTAATGCAACAAAGATAAACCCACTGGATATAATCATGACAAGAAGCATTAGTACATTTCCTATAGTCATAGAAATATTTAGATGACTAGTAGAATAAGAAAGAATAATTCCCCCTATGATGAGTTGGCCAAATCCATCTTGTTGAACACGCTCTGCTACAATTTGAAATAGCGGGTTAATCGGACGAATCAGCAGGCGGTCTAAATTTCCTGTCCGAATGTATTGCCACCCAATTGTCCATAAATTATCAAAGAAAATATGATGAATTGCCCTTCCTGCAAAGGCAATGCCATAGATTAAGAGGATTTGATAAAAATTCCATCCCTTTAAAGTTTCAATATGATCAAATACCACTTTTATAAAAAAGATTGAGGCAAATTGTTGAATAAAAACAGACGAAATTCCTATGAGAAAGTCTACTTTATACTCCATCATAACTTTTAAATGCTGTTTAAAATAGACAGTGTACAAGAATGCGTACCGTTTAAGAGTGTGCAACACGGCACTCACCCCCCAAATATTGTGATTTTCCGAATTGCGAGAGCCCATAAGAATCGGGCAAGAACTGCAATGAGCATAAACCATATAAATTGTGTCGCAATGGCCATGTAAGCCGCAGAACCTGAAATAGAGCCTGTATAAATAGAAACAGGTATATAGACCATAGACTGGAATGGTAAAAATATACTAATCTCTTGAAACCAGTGTGGATAAAGCGATAATGGGACGAGTGCACCAGAACAGAACTGAATAATGGAGTCTCGCAGAAGGCGAAGTCCCCATACGTTGATAGTCCAGAATGCTAATATACCAATAATAAGGTCTAATTGTGTCCCGATTAAAATACCTAATATTACACTGATGATAAATAATCCAAAAGACTCTAATGATTGTGGTAGTTCTATCCCTATAAACCAAATGGAAAACAGTAACATAGGAAACGTTGTCCGAATAGAATTAGAAATTTTTTGTCCTATATCCATAGCTACCAGTTTGTCTAATAAATGGTACGGCTTCATAAGTTCCAGCGCTATGTCACCTTGTTTAATCATTCTCGCTAAATTGTCCCCAACCCCTGATACATATTGTTCCAATAATAAAGCAATCACCATATAAGTTAGCATATTAGTTAGTGAAAGTGCTCCAACAGTCTGTTTATTCTCATAAACAGCAGTCCAAAAATAATATAACGTACATAATTTAACGATAATTGCAAATGTACCAGCCCAATACCATGCTGCATAAGAAGCATCTAGCTTTATCTGTACTTTAAGCATTTCCCAATATTTCCTCAAGGGATTCCTCACCTCCATGCTGATAAAGATCTTTAATAATTGTCTCCAATTTAGGATTTGAAATCGTCAAGTCTGATATTTTATTGTGCCTTGCTAGTTCTGAAAGCACAAATTCCGATGAAACATACTTTGTGTGAAAACTTAGTTCTACGTGAGAAGTATTTTCTGCTTCACTCTTCTGTATCGCTATGTAATTTTGTATTGATACAGGAATCTCAAACATTGCGTGCTCTTCTAATTCTAAAGATAGAATGCGGTTATAAGAAAAACGATCTTTAAGATCTTGTAAGTCCCCATCATAAATAATAAACCCTTTATCAATAATAATAATTCGCTCACAAAGCTCTTCTATATCCTGCATATCATGTGTAGTTAATACAACTGTTGCGTCCAATTTCTTATTCATTTCCTTAATAAAACTACGTATTTTCGCCTTTACATCAATATCTAGACCAATTGTAGGTTCATCTAAGAACACAACAGAAGGTTGATGAAGAAAAGCAGCAGCCAACTCACAACGCATTTTTTGTCCGAGTGATAACTGTCGAACAGGTAATGGCATTAAAGTCCCTAGATCCAATACATCCTCAAATAAATGCAACATTTCCTGATATTTTGTTTCTGGAATCTCATAAACATGTTTTAATAGTTCAAAAGACTCTCGCACCGGTATATCCCAAGCAAGTTGTGTGCGTTGTCCAAAAACAGCTCCAATATTTTTAGCATTTTCCTGTCTATTTTTGTATGGAATAATTCCATTTACCTTAATTTCACCAGTATCTGGAGTTAAAATTCCACACAGCATCTTAATAGTGGTCGACTTTCCAGCACCGTTGAATCCGATATATCCGACCATTTCCCCTTTTTCAACAGAAAAAGAAATTGGTTTTACCGCTTGCTTATCATAATATTTACGTTTTATTAAAGCTTTTATTGCACCTATTAAGCCTGGCTTCCTCTCTAAAATCTTATAGCTCTTAGTAACATTTTTTACTTCAATCATTTACAATTCCCCTACTTCCCCTTTTCCAAATATGAGCCGTTATACATCTGAAGTATTACAACAATTAAATAAATCCCTTCACCCTATTACACCTACCTCCTATAAAATGAGAATTGATTGTAGATTAAGCTATCATTCTTTTTAACGAAAGCGTTTGCATAAATTGGGAACTAGTATAATTTTACAGTAGCATTTTAATATTATCAACAAATTTAAGAAAGGTATTAATTATACAACGAGCTAATGATGATAAAGTTGGGTGAAACGTTTCAATTGGAAAGATTTTATATGCAACCCCTTGCAAAAACAACCCAACGAGACAAGTAATTATTCTTACATACTTATGTAGAAACAAAAATGCATATACAAATAAATGTATATTTTATAAGGTAAGGAATTTTAACTTCAAATATCGATAACACTGATTACAAATGGCTATATGTCAATTTCTTTATGATACATAAAGTTATATCCCTTTCCTCACACTAGCTTAGAGATTAGTTAAAAACAGAAAAGTGAGGTTTATGATATGAAGACTTTATGTAAAAACATTATTGCTAGCGGAATAGCATTCACTTTGTTCACTGGAGGCGATTTTTTATTGCCCTCTACTCCCTCATATATAAAAACTGTATCCGCTGCTGCTAGTACAAATAATCCAGTTGAACAAGAAGCACGTCAAGCCGTGAGCAATTTCTTCTCTGCTCAGAAATCAGGAAATGTCGAACAGATGATAAAGTATTCTACATATATACCTGATATAACAAATCTCAAAGAATTATATACACAGTTCAATAAGCAGCATCCTTTGCTTAACGCTTCAATTACTGATGCAAAAGTGATTAATCATTCACTTGTTATTATTTCTACTGAGATACATTTGAAAGATAGGGTTGTGATTAGCACAACTCCTGTTTACAAAGAAAATAACCATTGGAAAATCATAAGAGGAATTCCACCTCAAGGTTATACAGAGACCAATTCCCTACATAAAGCAGCCACGGTAGAAAACGAGGCTCAAAAAGTTATTCAAAATTGTATTAAGGCTATAGAATCGGGAAAAATAGATGATTTATTGACACATCTGTATATTGCTTCTCCTTATAGTAATGAACAAGTAAAGCAACACTTCATACGTTTAAGTAAGGATTCTACAAAAACAGAGCTTAAGCAGTTAACAGTTGTTGGAAAGAGTTTGGCTTTAGTTAAACTAGAACAAGACTTTGGTAACTATAAGATTTCAGAAACGATTCCTATGTTTAAGGAATCAAATCAATGGAAATTGGTATTCGGTCAGAGATTAACTAGTGATTCTATTCCGATAGGTACAAATGTACAGAAAATTAAATAAGTAGCATAAGAAAACGATAAATTGTTCAATTCCCAAGGGTTTTATCAATACTAAAGGAATAAGATCCCACAGCGTTATCCCAATACTAAGGTAAATTTATATATCCATAATATACAAAGTAATGTCAGGGAATTATAACCTTTGATACCACCCTGAAGGGGATATATTGAAATGAAAATAATGCTCATTATCTTACTCTCATTAAGGATTTTAAACTCTTCTTCAATGCTTATTTTTGCTAACGAGAATCAGAAAGAAAATCTCATGAAAATTGTTAAGGAGTTTAAACCGTCAAATTCGCTACTTGTAAGCCCTGAAAATCCTTTTTCTACAAGCCAATTCAACTCTACGACTTCAACCAGGATGGGCAGAAAGAAATAATCGTTACTTTTCAAATTAAAGCAAAAGAACAACCCTCTCCCTCTCAGTTTGGAGTAATAGTTTTAAAGAGAGCGCATAATAATTGGCAAAAAATTCGGGAGACAAAAACTCAAGGCGTTGGTTTGGAGTTTTCAGGTTTAGCTGATATTACTGGTGATGGTATAAAAGAATATTTATTTGGTGTTACGATTGGTGCAGCAGCAGGAAATAAACTTGAAGTTTTCCAATGGAATGATAACTCATTCAAAAAGATTGCAGATGTTCCTTATCATAAGATGGATATTTTGTACGGAAATCAAAAGATAGGCTTAGCAGTTCGGCAGTGGTACCTTGCTGATAGCTACCTTGTAGATGTATTAAAATGGAACGGTAAAAAATTGACTTTTGATGCTGAATTATATTCCCAATACTACCCTGCCATTGAAAAATTCTATAACGATAAAATTTCAGAACTGGATGCCTGGTTTTATTGGTATTGTCTTGCGGATGCTCAAATAAAAGCAAATTTATTGGAAGAAGCCTCTAAATCCATTCAAAAAGGGTATTCATTAGCAAAGCAATTATCGATGCCAGATGTAGTTCAAAATTTTAACGAATTAACTGGCAGACTTGAAGAAAAGAAAAAACACTTTTCCAACTAAAAACAGTAAATGTCCTGTTTAACTAGGACATTTACTGTTTTTTCTTTTAAAGCTCTAATAAAATAACATAATTGACAATATGCCCAACACTGTTATAATGGTACATCGGTACAAAAATAACAAAATGGTGATTTTGAGCAAAAAGGATGTGGAATTATGAAACAACATAACGAACAAGCAAGTGGAAAAGATCAAAAAATTAAAGTTGAACGTGTACAAACTGGCATGAGAATGGAAAAAAGAATGGTAAAAGTTTTAAAAGCAATGGCAGAGTATCACGATATTTCACTAGGTGTTCTTCTTGAAAGAATTGTTCTTCATGCTTTTGAAAACAAACCCATGTTTAGCCAAGAGAGCCTTGAAAAGGTTAAAGCTATAAAAGAAGTTTACGACATGGATTATGGTTTAGAAATGAGTCGTCAGTGGAATGATTCGGAAAACTAGAATGATTATTTTTAAGTACAGTATCATCTTAAGTTTTTGTAATCTATCCGTGAAGTAAAGAAGTTAAATACAATTATCAGGAGCGCTATGAAATGAAATTTAGTACATTAACGATATTTGACCATTACCCAAATCAATCATCCCGAACACCCCAACAATTCTTCAACGAGGTATTGGAACAATCTGTTCGGGCTGAAGAAATGAATTTTGATGGTGTATGGTTTACAGAGCATCATTTCTCAGATTTTGGCATCAACCCCTCTCCAGCAGTTATGCTCGCTGCGGTATCTCAAAGAACGAATAGAATCCGTCTTGGCGTGGGTGTTTCGGTACTTCCATTACATAATCCTTTACGAATTGCTGAAGATTATGCGGTTGTTGATCTTTTATCAAACGGAAGATTAGATTTGGGATTAGGTAGTGGATATAATCAGAAAGAATTTGATGGTTATAATATTTCATTAGAGGATAAAGCTCAGCGATTTAACGAGTCTCTAGAAGTGTTACAGAAAGCATGGTCAGGTAAGCCTTTTTCTCATCAAGGGGACTTTTTTCAATATAAAGAAATCAAGCTTAGTGTCCAGCCAATTCAAGCTCCGTTTCCCCCTCACTGGATTGCAACCTCTAGTGAAAATGGTGCTACTCATGTCGCCAGTATGGGAAGCAATTTCATGGGGCTTGGATTTAGCAAATCACGAGATGAATTAGCAAAGCTTATTGATACATACAAAAATGTGTATCAAAAATCAGGACATGGTAATCCAGATCAATTAGAAATCCCCGTTGCCTTCCATGTTCATGTTGGTGAAACATCTGCAGAAGCTGAATCAAACGCAAAAGGTCCTTATCAATTATTTATGAATACCCCGCATGGGAAAAATATCTCATATGAGGTTCTTAAAGAGAGTTTTAATCCAGTAATCGGGAGTCCTGATGAAGTTATTAAACAAATTCAGTCTTACCGTGAAATAGGTGTTACAAACTTTATGGCAGTAATGAATTTTGGTGGATTAGAACATCCTAAAGTGCTTTCATCCTTAGACTTATTTGGTAAGTATGTAATTCCTGCTTGTAAGTGAAAACTTGATAAAGCACGTCGCACTTCAAAAGAAATGGTTTTATTTACTACCATTTTTTCTGAAGAGTTTAAGAATGGACAAAAAATAAACTCTTAAAATTTCCCGTTAGTCATCCATGCTTCCAGGTGTGACATGAATGACTAACGGGAATCAATAGTTAAATAAATGAAAAAGCCAATCCTTCCTTTTCGTACAGGAAATTGGCTTTTTCTATATAAAAAATCGCTTAGCGTACAAAATTCGCGTTTTGTCGACTGTACCCTTTCAATAGTTTTAGCCCTCTTTTTTATATTAAATCCCCTTTTCTTTGCAATCACTACACATCACATTACAGATTTCTTATTAAGAATGTATTAAAGAAAATCTGTTGAAATTCAACTTCTTTGATAAAATGTATTTAAATGAATCACATACAAAGGTTGGTTAAAAATGAAGAAAAATAATTTTTTAGTGATCGATGGTACTGTTCAAATTCACGGGAGCAGAATCAATGAATACGTTGATTTCATTAATACACATAACTTCAAAAGCGTTTATATTAACAGCCTTAGATATGAACCGACACACATTAATTTTCTCAAGGACTGTCCTCAAATAGAGAAATTATCCATTGGAAGCTCATATATTACGGATTTTTCAGGACTATACAGATTAAAAAACTTAAAATCTTTATCACTAGATGAACTAGCAGTACCTATTAATTTAGCGGAACTGGAGAGTTTTACAAATTTAGAAACCCTCTATATCCAATGGAACAAAAATATTACAGGATTCGAATGCTGTCCTAATCTAAGAGAGCTTTTAATTTGGAAATACAAACCAAAACAAAAAAATCTTGAAGAGCTGGCCTCACTAACGAACCTTGAAAAATTAACGATAACGCAAGGAAATATTGATTCACTAAAAGGATGCGGTGCATTTCCTAAACTAACTAAGTTAGAAATCAATTATTTAAGGAATATAGAGTATATTGATGAAATTGAAAAAAATTCATCAACCTTGAAGTGGCTTGAGTTTGGCAATTGCAGCAAGATAAAAAATCACAGCTATGTTTCTTGTTTAAAAGAGTTAGAAACTCTTATCTTCGCTAGTTGCGGAGACATACAAAATTTGCAATTTGTTAAAGAACTTCTAAAATTAAAGCACTTGAGTTTCGTTGACTCAAATATTGTAGATGGAAATATAGAACCTTGTAACGGTATTCATTTTGTGGGTTTCAATGACAAAAGACACTATAGTCATAAGTTTGAAGAACTAAATCCAGAATTCGCCAATAATCTTCCCTCTTTATAAATTAACACAAGAAAAATCCCTACTTTTAATGAAAAAGTAGGGATTTTTAAATTTTAATGGACTTAGAGATTTGAGTAATTAATAGGTCCTTTTTAAGAAAAACTCTCGTTTATTGAGTACGAAAATTCTCAATTTTTAAAAAAATAATTGATTATATTTTTATATCATAATAGCATTTGAAATGTAGTAACCATTAATAGAGAAAGGAAACAGATACTATGAATATTAAAGTCGAAACTCTTCCAAAATATCGCATTGCATATGTACGACAAGTTGGTCCATATGGTCCTGCTAACATTCAAGCAATGGAAAAGTTAAAGAAATGGGCTGAGGAGAAAAATCTTGTTAAATCGGCAATAATACTTGGAATTCCACAAGATAACCCTGAAACAACACTTCCTGAAAACTGTAGATATGATGCTTGTATTGTGATTTCAAAGGATTATCAAATTGATAATTCAATTTGCGAAAGTGAACTTTCTGGTGGAAAGTATGTTATTTTCAAAGTCAAACATACAGCGGAAGATATTCAAAAAGCATGGGCTGAAATTTTTCCAGCTTTACACAATAGTGGATATCAAATTGACAACAAACCGATTTTAGAAAGATACACGAGTGATATGATTAACAACGATTATTGCGAAATATGTGTACCTGTAAAATCGTTATAGTTTGATTAGTACATTTTCACTTATTTGAGACTTTATTGTAGCTTTGAAACAAAGTCGTACCTTTTTTAAGAAAGTTATACCGTTTGCAAAAAAGATGTATCGTTTTATCCCATTGACCAATACATTCATACAGGTTTATTTTTTATAAAATCTAAACTTAAAACTACTGAAAAAGAATCCATTTTGATTAATCTTTTTTCAAAGTGGATTCTTTTTACTTATCTTAAAATGCTGAGTTTGATCAAACGTTATTTAAAATCTACAGCTACAACAGAATCTGAGATTGAGGAGCTTCAAGACTTATTAATCTAAATCTAAACTTCTTTAGTTATATCATACTTTAACAGTTGTCGTTGGTCATAAAACTTCTCATAAATAATACCCATTACATAGAAAAATAATAGACCAAAACAAATGTGGATGAGTGTAAATTTAACTCCAAATGAAGCAAATTCATACACCATCACCGGTAATTTTGCAGTTGTCCAAACTCCTAGAAAAAATACAATGTATCGTATGCTCGCTCCTTTTTTTAATAAAAGTGCTGCGATTGGAAAGGCTACGTAGAGGGGACCTGCTGCAATTCCTCCTAATAATAGGGAGAACAAGATGCCATAGATACCAGATTTTTTCCCCATATATTTAATTAATGTTTCTTTCTTCACCCACTGGTCAAGCAACCCTACGAATATTAAGACAGGAGGGAGTAAGAATAGCATATCTAAAATACTTTTTCCTGTTAATTGAAATGCGTTCCATCCCAATGATTGGTTTATAAAAGTCAATATAATGAGCCCCAATAGTAAAATGAAAAAGAAACGATATCTTTTTAATTCATTCATACCATCACCACCCAAATAATATACGAGAATATGAGAGACATTAACAATGCAGATGCATTACGCGAATAAGCAAAACTTCGCCCAAATATCTTTTGTTCCATCGGTAAAGTTGTGATTCCTACTGACATTAATGTAGACATTAATGCCGCAACTTGGGGGAGGCCCGCACCATTTTGGATTAATGTATGTCCAAGAGGAAACACAACAAAGCTTGGAATGAGTGCAACAGAGCCAATGATTGCTGAATAAACAATACCGATGAATCCAGATTTTTCCCCAATGATGGAAGAAATGAAGGAAGGCGTTAATATAGATAGTGATAGTCCAATGAAAAGCATAATTGATAGCATGGAAGGTATAAGATTACGAAACATTTTCCATGACTTTAATAGAGCATCTTTTGTTTTATTTCGATCCTTTATAAAAGAAATACTGATAAGAATAATAGCTATAGTGTAAAGGATAGCGCCATTAATCATGATCAGACTCCTTCCATTCTTTATATTTGTTTAAGAAAAATGATAAATTCTTAATTTTTTCTTCAATATCTATTTGAAAATCTTCTAATTGTTCTTTTCCAGCTGTAGTAATTTTGTACATTTTTATCGGTTTATCTTGATCAGATGTATCTAAATAAGACTCAACAGCACCTTCTTTCTCTAATTTTTTTAGTGTGCGATATATGATGGCACTATCAATTGGATTGACGGGAAGCTCTTCTTCACATTTCTGTAGAAGTTTGCCTCCATAGCTATCTCCTTCTGTTAAAAACAGCAAAAGAAATGCACCTGTATGTCTTCCTGTATGTTTCATGAAATATATAACCTCCTAATTTAAATGTAAAAAATTTTTTTTGTTAACATAACATCAAAAATATTACTGTTAATAACATTATACTGTCATTAACAGTATAATGTTACTAACAGTATAGATTAAATATAATGTCACGTCAATTCTAAAATATACAACATGTTTTTTATCGTTGTGATAACACGAATTCGATTGCAAATCTTACCGAAAAATTGACAAAGTCAACAAAAATCGCGATTAAACATATGACCAAAACCATTGTTTCATACGTAAAAACAAAAACCTAAGCGGGCTAACCAAAAGGTAGGCGCATGAAGAAATGATCTATTCATAGAAACATAAGATAAAAGGCAAATTTAAAAAGGTGCCATCACTATGGCACCTTTCTATCTTTCTTATATAATCTGTAATGGACCTGTAAGTGTAGAAAAATTCGTATCGGAATGTTGTTCTAGAAGATCATATGCTTCACGCAACAATGTATCTTTCTTGCTGTATAGACTTGGACATATAGACATATTTCTTTTATCACAACAAGGGCACCACAACCCCTCAAATGATACATTGCTGGCTTTGATCATATGTTCATTCGGATTTATTTCAGAGAAAAGAAGTACAGTTCCTCCCTTTTCTATATCTAAATAGAGAATCACCCTATTTTTTTCAAATCGGATTTCACCGTTTTGATCCTTATTGAATGTAACATTCTTAATCTTCACTATTACTCACTCCTAGGCATTTATAAAGTATATGATATACTTTACATTTTTAATTGCATTTTAATTATATCATCAATCTATTACGTTATAAAAAATAAACTTCCTATACTGTAATATGAACTAAAGAGGGTCTCTATCTTATATCCCTCTGCTAAATTGATCCTCAATAATAAGAATTAAGCTACACAGCAGTTTATTTTATCATCTACCCCCAATAAGCAAAACAGACGACCATAGAATTGGTCGTCTGTTTTGTTTATAACTCAAGCCATCCTGGAATCTGTTTCCTCTATCTTTTCATAAATGCACTATTGTTGTGACAACACATATTGAGCGTCTCGCAACAAATAACTTGCAGCTTCACTTGAAATGTGTTTCCCGCTTTGCGCCTTCACTTCATTCACAAAGCTGTTCAAATCGTTGTTTGCCAATTTGACCTGCAGGCTGTTGGCAATTCCGGCATTGTCGATCCATTTCGTATCGGCAAAGCGTGTCACCAACGCCTTTAAGGAATCAATGCTTGCCACTGTCTGAAAGTGAACGGTTTTGCTCCCCTGATTACCGGCTAGGTCACTGGAGGATATAACAAGGGTATGCTGACCAAGCGGCAAGGTATACAGCGAAATCTCCGTTCCGATTTTGTAAGCATGCGTATCGAGCGTCACCGTCGTCTTGCTGTTGTCGACACCCGAAAAGTTGTCGGTCAATGTAAACTGAGGCGTCAAATCCTCGGAATTTTCATAAATGCTTCCATCCCCCGGTACAGATACCGCGATTACTGGCGCCGTCTTATCGATGCCAATAGCAAGATGTTTTACTTCCTCCACATTGCCAGCGTTATCAATGGCACGATACTCGACGCTGTGCATACCTTCAGCAGTCAGCGCCAATTCGGTCTTGTTTGTCCAATCGCCGCCGTCTACTCTTGTCTCGATGCGATTTACACCCGTTCCAGTTGGATCATCCTCTGCAGTGAACTTCACATTCACATCCTTTGCATTCCAAGCGCCTTCACCGGTAATCCCATCTGTCGTTACCGTTGTAACAGGCGGTTGAACATCGGCGCTTCGACCATAAACTTCAAATTCATAAATATTTGCAGTTCCCGTTTCATTAGCATTTTGCGGCGTAGTAATATAAAGCCTTACATACCTTACGTTGGTTTTTGGTATATACCTGTCCGTTACATTTGAAACGTTTCCTGTAACAGAATCCAGGTCAGTCCACGTAGTCCCATCCAGACTTCCTTGAAGCTTATAATTTTTAGTATTTAGAGATAAAGTATCGCCGCCTTCTCCTGCATGCTTTACTACCCATCTGGATATGTCATAATTTTGTCCAAGATCAACCATTAACCATTTGTCCCCAGTAGTATTTGAAGACCACTTACTGCCACTTGAAGCTGATCCATCTACTGCCTTAGACGCTTCGAACCCTACCAAACTTCCGTTGGATGTAACCGTCTTGTTCAGAGCCAGATTTACTGGAGCAGGATCGTAGCCTAAAGTGGTAACTTTTAATGGAATGCTAGACTCTGAAACATTTCCTGCTTCATCCTTAGCCTTTACAGTAAATTGATATGTCGTATTTGGAGTCAATCCTGTTACTTTATAGTTCGTACGCCCTGTTGTTGACCCAATCAGAGTATCTCCATTATAAATATCGTAACCTGTAACCCCTACATTACCCTTAAAATTATCAGTAGCTACATCCCATGACAGATTTACCATCTTGTCTGTTACTACTTTCGTTGTGACATTAGTTGGTGCGATAGGCGCTTGCTTATCCGCCGCAAGTGCATCGGCTGTATAATTATTGATGGTCCAATTAGTTATCGTACTCTTTTTGTTGAAGTCTCTTCCATTTATCACAACCCTGTCGGCATAAACATCTATAATCAAGCCTTGACCTGAATCCTTAACAGCTCCATCTCTTACCATTGAAAAGTACTGTTTGTTATAAAAAGTACTCGGTAACGTGAGAGGATAATGAATATGTCCCGTTATAAAAACGCTTTGAGGATATTTCCCAATAATGTCCTCTAATTTTTGATCCTGTACCTCATCACTTTGATAAGGATCCCAAGGATATTCCTGATATACAGTATTATCTAGTGGCTGATGAAGGAATAAAAAGATCGGTTTATCTTTGCTTGCACCCTCTGCCAACTTATCATTTAACCACTGAAGTTGGGTATCTGAAAGATATGCACTGTCCTTATCATCAGTCTCTGTTGCCAAATAGATGAAGTGGTATCCATTTATCCACTTATCATAATAAGTATCTGGCATACCTGTATGTGTCAAAAATCTGCTTTTAGCAGTATCATATCCTCCCGACAACCACCTTACATCATGGTTCCCTAAAACATAATTGCAATTAAGTTGAGGATATTTATTCATTGTGTTCATAAGTAAATTATATTGTGCATCTGTTCCGTAGTCGGTAAGATCTCCAGCAACGCTAACATGTTGCACATTATTACTAACTGCGTCCTGCAATGCATTGTTAAGTGAGACATCAGCGAAATCACCTGGTACATTTGCATGTGTATCAGAAATGGACATAAAGCTGAATTTATAGCTAGTATCCTTCTCAGGTGTTGTTGAAGCAAGAACAGTCACATTGATGCTTGTTGACAATGCTACATTATTCGGATTTGCAACCTCTGCTGGCAGATCTACTGTTCCCGTTACCGTGAAATTCTGCTCGGTCTTTACAGCCGGATCGTAACCTGAAGCAGCTATATTCCATGTTACAGGTGCGTCGACATTTCCGCCATCGGTTACAAGTGCTACTTTACTTGGCAATCCAAGGGCTACCACTGTAGGCGCTGTTCCGTTTACCACATCTTTAACGGCTGCAGGTGCTGTGATGCTTGTTAGATTCTTTGGCTTTATTTCTACGGTATAAGTTGCTGTCTTACCGCGTGCTTTGACGGTCAGTTTCTGGCTGGCCGCTGCAGTTGAACTGTTGAACCCGCTTACATCGGAAGGTCTAACTTCCTCCACCCTTGTCGAACCATCTATGTATGTGCCGGTGACTACCATGCCCGTGAGATCAAGGCTCTCTCCGATACGGTAAACAGTCTTTGCTGGTGGTTTTGTAATGTCAATGCTGTTCAACGTCTTTGAAAACTGAAACCAGTTAAGATTGGCTACATATGTTTTTCCCGCCGCTACCTTCAATACAAGGTATACATCATGAGTTCCGGTAACATTGGCAATATCGGTAGATTGAGTCTGGTAGACATTCCAGTTGTCTGGTGCTGTAGTAGCGACAGTAAGCGTTCCCGCTAAAGGACCTGTTGGACTGTCAAGCCTGATCTCAATATTACCGCCTGCATTTGATCCCTTTACTGAAAGTCTTGCACTAAATTTCGTAGCACCATTAGTACCGCTACCAAAATCAATATTTTTATATACTAAATACTGATTGTCATTCGTACCTCCCACACTTTGTCCACCATCTGGACAAGATTCAACTTTAAGGTTGGAACCCGACTTGGAACTAAAGTTTTCTGCTTCTGTCAGACTATATGCATCGCTTGCGGCATGCACCGGCGTATAGCCAACAATACTGCTGAGTAGGAATGCAACTATCATGATAAGTGAAAAGAATGACTTGTTAAACTTCCTTAAGGTAACCATAAACATCTCCTTTAATTTTTTATTCCTATCGATGGCACTTCTATCGTATCAACGGATTGTAAAATTCAAATCCGCGAACTGTAAACGTTTCGTAAAATATGGATTGCTTCCTTTTATCTGCATTTGGGACTCTTTTCATCACTTCTGTCATGTCGGCTGGTTTTCGGTAAAGTGTTACACACTGACCGACCTGCTTCCTGTCAGTTTGAAGAAAATCAATAAAGATATAATGGTTGTAACAGTAAGTATGCTTGATTTCGCTGCCGATGTTCCTTAAACCAGCTTAGAATCTAATCATGATAGAGATCTAACTGTTTCAGGTTGTAAAAAAGAAAAATGTTTTTCCGCTTTTGTTTTAATGTCGTATGGATTAAAATTTGATGAAACCACGTTTTAAACGAAGCAATCTCTTCATTTTCTAATAATAAAAAAAACAGACCAAAATATTGCTATGTGGTCTGTCATTCAACTTTTTAATTATTACTTTTTTCTTCCAAATGAGAATCCGTTAGGTGCAATTCACACCTCTTTTCTTTGCAAATCCTACACATTACAGGTTTTAAAATAATCAGAATATAAAGAATATTCTGATTATTTTTTATCAATTTTCCTAGAAATTAACTCTCCCCTCTAACAGTTAGAAACATGGTAATATTTAGTTAAAAAGGAGGCGTATCTACTATGAGTACAGAAGTCATAACAAAAGAACAACTTACACGTTTACTCAATAATTGGTATCAATCGATATTGAAACAACAATTTGTTGAATCGAAACAATTAAAAGAAGATATTGATTATAAAATCAACAATGTAGAACAAGATCATGAATTATTATTATATTATTCTTTGCTAAATTTTAGATACAAAGTTTTAACAGACTGGATAGAGATTAAAGAAGACAGTTTTGATCAGGTAGAGTCTTTTCAAATTCCAAGTGAAGGATTTCTGGCATATTATTATCATTTTTTCAAAGCGTTTCATTTTACACTCATTACAAAATATAAAGAAGCAAAAGAACAATACGAAAAGGCTGAAAAACTTTTAAAATATGTTCAGAATCCATTTGAACAAGCTGAGTTTAATTATCGATTAGGTTATTTCTATTATCAATCGTATCAACCAATACTAGGAATTGATTACATAAAAAAAGCAAAAGAAGAATTTGCAAAACATGAAGATTATCAAATTAATGTAGCTCTATGTGAAAATATGTTTGCTTTATGTTGTATCGACTTAAAGCAATTTGAACAAGCAGAAGAAAGCTTCAATACTGCTTTAGATGTTTTCAAAAAATTAAATAGTGAAAAAGCTGTTTTAATGGTTCGAAGTAACTTAGGATGGCTATACGGAAGTCAAAATCTTTCAGAATTAGCAATTCGTCATATTTCTGAAGTTGTTGAAAAATCACCTAGACATTATAAAGCTATTTTTACTATGGCTGAGGAAAATTACAAATTAGGTAGAATTGAGCTTGCAAATGAATTCATTAAATCTGGATTAAATCTCTGCAATGAACTAAAAAACAAAGAATTCCAACATCGTTTTATAATTTTACAAGAATTAAATAGACATTCTCACACTACAGAATTAGAAAAGGCAGTTTTGGAAGGGATTTCGTATTTTGAAAGCGAAGGTTTATGGGAGTGTGTAAAAGAATATACTGAAAAATTAGCATTGAAATTCTATGAAGAAGAAAATAATTCAAAAGCAAGTCAGTATTTTTATACGAGTATCATGGCGAGCAAAAAATACCGTGAAAAAGGAGCATTAAAATAATGAAAAAAATTGGTTTATTAATAACGGGACTAGCAATTACGAGTGCTTTAACTATTAGCTTAAATACTTTTACCGAATCCAATAGCCAAGCTTTGAATCGTGGAGATGGTGGCGGTGCACCTGCATTTTCTCTGGAGGATTATGGTGATATAATTAAACAAGATGGACATGCTGATTTACCTGCGCCAGAATTTAATAGAGGCGACGGCGGTGGTATAATCATTTCTGAATCAGAACATGGGGTTGAATGGTAATCAAAAAAGATTTCCTTTCTATTTGATGACAAATAATGAATTCCACACTATTAATACAAAGGATACATTAAACAGGATGATATTCAAAATTTACTAAAAAAGAATTTTGATATCATCCTATTTTCATTCATATTAATTTTTAATTGAATCATAAGCATTCATTCTATCTAGCCATTATTAAAAGTAACAAATTCTTGATTTGTAATCCCTTAAAATAATACAATTTCTTATCTTTTTAATGAAAGAAAGCAGACCCTTTTCTAAAAAGGTCTGCTTTTTTCATTAAGTTTCGTATTTTCTTCTCCCTGAATATACAGGTAAGAAATCCGTTATTGCTTAAGTCCATCTAAAGAAGTTGTAACAGACATATCAACCGTTCCTACTCCATTTACATTCCCACTGTCTGTATATTGCCAAGAATTCCAGCCTTTCCAATCACTTAATGTAGTTGGAAGGGTAGAGCCATACTTTGCAACCCAAATAGGTACATCGCCGAGTCCAGTTATATTAAAACCATTTACATACCAGCGGCCCGTATAGATCATAACGCGTTTTCCTGTTGTCTGCTGTACGTAATTAATAAAGGTACGTGCCCAGTTTGACACATAAGATCCTGTTATCGTATTTGTCGGACTAGATGGTGATTCAAGATCAAGAACAGGCATTAAATCGGTATGATATTGATTCAATACATCAACAAAATGTTTCGCTTCCACTATCGGGTCATTTTGTTCTGGATGAGCGAAGTGATATGCTCCAACTAAAAGGCCTGCTGCAGATGCATTTTGCACGTATTGTGCATAGGTTGGATCTGTATATGAAGTACCTTCGGTTGCTTTCATATAAGAGGCACTAATACCAGACTGCTTCACTTGATTCCAGTCTATACTTCCTTCCCAGTGTGAAACGTCAATAAATGTATAGGCAGGTTTCAGTGTTGTCGTTACTTTACTAAAGCCAGTACCTTGCATATACTCCACTTCAATCCAGTGAACATCACTTAATCCATTTGTTGCATTTTGGTTATCATGAATATCAATTTTTAACGCTTGTTCATTGTAAGTATTATACCCCCATGTATCTGCAACTTTTTGCCCATCTACATATACACGAACTCCATCATCTGCTCCCGTGTATAAAAGATACTGACCAGCTTTCAAGTGCTTAGCTGTGACATAGCGTGCTGAGAAATGAGTTCCTGGTACACCTTTAACTGGGGAGCCTTCAAGACCATTATCATCTTGTAAGCCGCCATTTGCTGCTTGTGAAAGAGTCTTAGCACCAACAGGATATCCAGAAAGTGTTTCATTCGGATAGTAATATGCAAGCCAGCTACCAAATGGTACTACATCTGAAAATACAGCTGCTTGTCCACCATCTTGATAATATTGCGTATGAATGCTATGGGAGCCTGCTGCTACATTTGATAATATAGCACGATTCGTTTCACCAGCAGCTAACGTCCAGCGATCGATGACTGGATTATTATCAACCGAAACCTTTATGCCATCATCTGCAAACGACTGAACAAAGTAATCTCCTCCAGACAATTGCTTATTTTGAACAAAATCAGCTTGGAACTGTTGAGAAGGAAAACCAGCAGGAGCTCCTGATCCCCAGTTATAATGAACTTCTCCATTTGGATCCAACTGAGTATATGCAGTTTGCGAAGATAATACATTCGCATCAACCCAACCTAAAATGCGATCGCCTTGCTTAATTTTGTTCCAAGTAGAAGAACCTTTTGTAGCACTTTGTATCACTTGCACCATTTGATATTTATAATTATTTGTAAATTCTACGAATTTCGAACCATATTCCCCATATGGTAAAGTCCATATGCCATCACCGTTCGTAGATGGTTTTATAACTGCTGTTCGATTCTCATCTTTTATATTCGTTAAATCCGTAAGTGCCTTCCCGGCATCAAGCCATCCTAACAGCTTACCGTCTTTTGCTACTTGATCCCAAGTAACATTTCCTATTGTTGCAGTCTTCACAACTTGAAGCGTTTGATATGTATAATCATTGGTACTTTGTACATATTGTGCACCAGCAATGCCATACGGTACGGTCCATATGCCGTTACCATTCGTACTTCCAATTGTAACAGAAAAGTTTGCCGGCTTTGCTATCCCTGCATTGTCTAACGCATAACTGCTAATCCAGCCAATAACTTGACCATCTATACTAAACTTATACCATTGCACACCTTGGTATGTAGCGCTCTCCAGTAACTGCAGATCTCGAAAAGCATATCGATCGGTCGATCCTAAATAATTTGCACCTGGAAGGCCATATGGCATGCTCCATATACCATTGACATTTGTCGCACCCATCACAGCCGTTTGATTTATGGTTTGCAAATTCGTCAAACCACTTAACGCACGACTATCGAGCCAGCCAATGACTTGATTATTTACGCTAAATTGATACCATACAACATTTCCTATCGTTAATTTCTGAATGAGCTTTATGTCTTTTCCTACATAATTATTAGTGGAACCGATATAACTTGCGCCATTTAGACCATATGGAATAGACCAAACTCCATTCCCTGTTGTAAGGACGACCAGCTGATTCTGATTGACATTCGTTGCAGCATTTAGAACTTTACTATCAAGCCAACCTCCATCTTTCCCATTTATCTGTACATGATACCAAAGCACATTCCCAATCTGTGCACTACCAATAACATGAACCATCATACCACTATATTTGGTAACGTCTCCAAGGTAACTAGCCCCTTGCAAGCCATATGGTACTGTCCATATACCGTTACCTTTCATGTTATCCTTAATCAAGCCATCGAAATTTACCGCTTGTTCATTTGTGACGGTACTAGCTGCCAAAGTGGAGCTTGTAGTGTCCGCATTTGCAACAGGTACTGTCTGAAAACCGCAAACCGTAATAGCGGTACATACAGATAGCCAAATCTTTCTCACTTCTGCACACCCTCTCCTTAAATTGTAGTAATCTTGTAGCTGGAAGAGGTCTATTTTTATGTAATCTTTTAATATACGTTCTAATAAATCAGATCCCCAACATTTATGTCCCTCTCTACTACCTTTACATATTACTATTTTTATAGAAATTTTAATATAGTATTTTCGACAAGTATTTCGAAATATTTTTAACATACAAACTCTTCAATAACCTTTATACAGAAGTGTTTATTCACGTTTTATACAAACAAACGATACATTCTAATACATGTCATTTTACTATTTTGGTATAATTTTCAAAGTAGGTTATTTTCCTATCTATATATCATGTACTCGTACTATCTTTAGCGAATATTACTGGGATTTGTCCCACTATTTATGAGTCGTAAGTCCCCTACTTCAAGGTTTAAGAGAAATTGGCCAAGGCTAATGCGAGGGTGTAAATGCCCGTAAAGCAAAAACCGAAGTGCGCTAATTCAAAGGTATGGTGACGAACAAATAATCTATTCATAGAAACATAAAATAAGAGGCACATTTAAAGATGACAAAAAACATTATATCCGTTATACCTTCTGGCATGTCTCCATTAAGCTGACATTTCCAACTGGATGCTTTACTTCTTCTAGAAGCGAAGCAAGAAGGTAAATTACAAAGAATAAAAGATAAAACCATAAAGCTTTTAGGAGATGACTACTAAATATCTCTTGAATCATTAATAAATCTGCTAATGGAGAAATTGATTGTATAGTATGTTTCAATATCTTTATATTCGATAATAAAATAAATTATAATGTTTTATACTTTAGCTTAAATAGATTCAGGATGAGTATTATATATCAAGTATTACAACGACTCTCTTCTTCCCTTATATAAGATTCGGACCAACTAATCATTTTATGGGGGTAGTTTTTTAAAATTCATTCAATGAAATCGGAAAAACTTCGAAATATATGATTTTGCGAAGATATCTATACAATAAAAAACTTAATTTCTGCAGGAATTAGTGTCACTTTATCACCAGAGATTACAATTTACGAAAACCTTTAAAAGAATACCGTAAAAATACAAATGAGAACTCCCCCTCCAAAAAACAATTTTATAATTTCTTCTACAATACACTCCTTGTGTATCTCTTTTCTTCCCTCTTCTCACCGCCCAAGATCCAGTAAATCCTGTTACAGCAATATTTTTTGCACTTACGTTAAGTATCGTGGAAAAATACACCTACCTACCGTTATAAACACCTTCATCATTTAATTACTTGAATGATAAAATCAATTAGATTACAATCTAATTAGATAAACATTAAATTAGGAGGGTTCTGATTGCAATTAAACAAAATTGTTGAGTTTCATAAAGCGTTAGGTGACCTTACACGGGTTCGTATTATTGCCTTGCTCCAACAAGGTCCTTTGAGCGGACAAGAGATTGCTGGGAAGTTAGGGCTTAAGCCACCAACAATTACACACCATATTACGAAGCTGCGAGATGTTGGACTTATAAAAGAACGCCGTGATAAAAATACGATCTATTTTTCTCTTAATACAAAAATATTGGAGATGAGTGCTAAGGCTATTTTTACTGTAGGAACAGGAGGTGATTCAAACATGGAAATGTCGGTTACTGAAAAGGAACGTTCAGCTATTATCAATAATTTCTTCACAAAAGATGGAAAGCTGAAAAACTATCCTGCACAACGAAAGAAAAAGCTTGTCGTACTTTCGCATATGATCAAAGGATTAGAATTTGGAAAAGTTTATCAAGAGAAAGAAATTAATGAATATTTAAGGCAGTTTCATGAGGATTATGCAACATTAAGACGTGAGCTTATTATGTGCCAATATATGTACCGAGAAAATAATCAATATGAGTTAAACCCCGCTGAGCTATGGTGGTTGAAGTAAAGGGTGTCACCCGACGCCCTTATTTTTTCACCCAACTAATTAGATGAACATAAAATTAGATAAGTATAAAATAAGGGGGATAGATATGAATATTTCATTTATAAATGAAGAAAAACAATATCGGAAGTTATTTCTAGCTGGAATTGTTAATGGTATTGGAGATCGCTTTAGTTCTGTAGCTGTGTTAGCGATGCTACTGCATTTAACAGGTTCAGGCTTGGCCGTGGGAATGACTTTAGCAATCCGGTTGATACCTTCTTTGTTTTTTGGGCCAATCGGGGGCATTTTGGCTGATCGATTTTCGAGAAAAACAATATTAGTTGGAACAGATCTTATAAGGATCTTGTTTGCCTTATCCTTCATATTCGTTCAGAGTAAAGAGGATATCTGGATTGTTTATGTTAGTTCATTTATTTTAGCTGCTGGTGAAGCTATATATGGACCAGCAAGAAAATCAGCAATACCTCGACTCGTTATTGAACTACCCCCACCTACCGCTTCGCGCTTGAGGTGGGGGTCTTACTGCCCGTTAATGCGGGATATTTTTATCAGACTTTTAAAAATATTTTGACACACATATTAGCCAATGCTAATATGAATGAAGAATAAACATATTAGTAATGACTAATACGAGTGGAGTGAATACAATTGTGCAATACAAATGATTTAGATATAAAAGCCAAATTTATTCGTGGCTTTGCTGATAAAACAAGACTTCAGATTCTTCAGTGTATGATGGATGGTGAAAAAACGGTATCTGAAATTGTAGAAATTATCAAAGGGAATCAGTCCAATATATCCCAACACCTGAACTGTTTAAAAGGATGTGGCATTATCCTTGGAAGACAAGAAGGAAAGTACGTCTACTATTCTTTACGAAATGCACAAATCGAACAGTTACTCACAATGTTTAATGTTGTATTTCATGAAGTACAGAACGAGGTAGCATCATGTGATAAAAACGATGCTTGTTTATCTCAAAAGGGAGAGAATTGTCATGATAGATAAGAAAGAGAAAGAGAAACAGACCTGTCAAACTTCTTCATGCAGTGACTCTCCATCGATTCCTGCTAAAATAGAAGTAGTAAAGGAAACATCATCGTGTTGTTCTTCTAAAAAAGAGATTCCAATTGTTCCTAAAAAAACTTCATGCTGCAGTAGTAACACTGATACTACAAAAACAGAAAATGACTCTTCTAATTCTTGTTGTGAGTCTAAATCGAAAAACGTATCTTCATGCTGCTCTTCTACCTCCACCACACCAAAAGAAGAAGTAACATCAAAAACCTCTTCTTGTTGTAGTAATAGTTCATGTGAAGACAATTCACTTCGTGACACTCCGAAAGTAACAGGAGATGGTGTAGAAACGTACCTGGTCGGAGGCATGGATTGCGGCGCTTGTGCCTTAACAATCGAAAAGCATCTACAAAACGTGGCAGGTGTGAAAGAAGTTCGCGTAAACTTCGCTACTGGAAAGATGCATATTCGTCATGACCGAAACGCAGAGGCCATTATAAAAGAAGTGTCAAATGCAGGATTTGAAGCATCCTTAGCAGGAAAGCGTAGAGGAGCAACGCCAT
The DNA here is from genome assembly GCF_002560985.1 of Bacillus sp. AFS018417. Taxonomy (NCBI): domain Bacteria; kingdom Bacillati; phylum Bacillota; class Bacilli; order Caryophanales; family Bacillaceae; genus Bacillus; species Bacillus sp. AFS018417. Next base: position 17,004 of record NZ_NTTM01000051.1, on the reverse strand, counting down.
CTTCAAAATCTAAAGATACAACTTTGATTCTCTCAGGATTATTTTTAGCTTTTGGCTTTTTTGGTGTATTTGCAAATACACCTCCCCTGCTGATTACAATTTTCTACGCAGCCAGTATCCTAATTGGAGGATATAAACCTGCAAAAAGTGCTTTTTACGCCTTAAGAAGTAAATCACTGGATATGAATGTTCTCATGACATCTGCTGCATTTGGTGCTGCGCTAATTGGACAGTGGTTAGAAGGAGCAACGGTTGTTTGGTTATTTGCATTAGGGGCAACATTACAAAACAAATCTATTGAACATACGCGTGAATCAATTCGTGGGCTTATTGATTTAGCACCTTCAGAAGCATGGGTGAAAGTTGGAACAGAACTTACAAAAAAATTTGTAGACGATATTACAATAGGTACAACAATTGTCGTAAAACCAGGTGAGAAAATCCCATTGGATGGCACAGTTATTGAAGGTACTTCTACCGTGAACCAATCACCCATTACAGGTGAGTCTATTCCAATCGATAAACAAACTGGCGATTCTGTCTATGCAGGAACAATTAACGAAGAAGGTTCCCTATATATCGTGGTAACCAAACTCGTCGAGGATACCACTCTTTCACGGATTATACACCTTGTTGAGGAAGCGCAAGAAAAGAAAGCACCGACCGAAGCGTTTGTCGATCGTTTTGCAAAAATCTATACACCAATTGTCTTTCTATTGGCACTTGTCGTAATGGTAATCCCTCCCCTCCTTAGTATGGGAGCATGGATGGAGTGGATTTATAAGGGATTAGAACTCCTCGTTATCGCATGTCCTTGTGCTTTGGTCATCTCTACCCCTGTCGCAATTGTATCTGCTATTGGAAATGCTGCGAAAAACGGTGTACTCATCAAAGGCGGGACAGCTTTAGAAGTAGCAGGCTCGTTAAATGCTATCGCATTTGATAAAACAGGAACATTGACCGAAGGAAAACCAAAGGTAATGCACGCGAGAAGTCTAGATTGTTCTGAAAATGAGTTACTGTCTATTGCGACAACAATCGAAGAATACTCCAACCATCCAATCGCAAGAGCAATCACAACATATGCAAAAGAACATCAAATTCCCGCTCAAGAAGGAACAGACTTCCGTACAATTATAGGAAAAGGTGCACAAGTAAACATCAACGGGAAAACCTACTATGCTGGAAACGCTACCCTATTCTATGATTTAGGTGTCTCACTTCAAGTGTGGAACGAACCAATTCAAGAAATGCAACAAATTGGTCAAACGGTGATACTTGTTGGAACAAACCGCTCTATTCTAGGGATGATTTCCGTAGCAGATTCCATTCGTTCGAACACTTATCAAACCATTAAGGAGCTAAAACGAACAGGCATTCAAGAAACTGTTATGTTAACAGGAGACAATAATGGTACAGCTAAGCATATTGCACAGAAAGCGGAAGTGGATCGTTATTTCGCTAATTTACTACCAGAAGATAAAGTTCATTCAGTGAAACAACTTCAATCCGAAGGTAAAACGGTAGCAATGATTGGAGATGGTATTAATGATGCCCCTGCCCTTGCCACAGCAAATCTTGGTATTGCTATGGGCGGTGCAGGAACCGATACTGCAATGGAAACAGCAGATATTGTATTGATGGCAGACAATCTTGAAAAACTTCCTTATACAATGAAGTTAAGCCGTAAAGCATTGCACATTATTAAACAAAACATCTGGTTCTCATTAATTATTAAATTTATCGCTCTTGCCTTTATCTTTCCAGGCTGGCTCACACTTTGGATTGCTGTACTTAGTGATACAGGTGCTGCACTCCTTGTCATTTTAAATAGTATGCGTTTACTACGAAACAAGTAATTTGTTAAGAGGCTATCATATAGCCTCTTTATACATAATGAAGAAATGAAAGGGGATACATATGAAAAAAGTTCGTAACATCACATTACTGATGATTGTCAGCATAATCGTATTTTTAAGTGCATGTGGAGACAAACAACTAGAAAACTCATTGAATTGGAAAGTAGAGAAGTTTTCGTATACCGATCAAAACGGAAAACCTTTTGGTCTTTCGGACTTAAAAGGAAAAGTATGGATAGCAGACTTTATTTTCACAAGTTGTGAAACGGTTTGCCCACCTATGACAGCCAATATGACAAAACTTAAAAACATGTTGAAAGAAGAAGGAATCAAAGATGTAGAATTTGTTTCATTCAGTGTAGACCCTACTGTGGACAAGCCAGAAAAAATGAAAGAGTTTATGGTACGCTATGATACCGATATGTCTAATTGGCACTTTCTAACAAACTATACACAAGAAGAAATCACTACGTTTGCCAAGAATAGCTTTCAAGCATTTGTAGATAAACCAGCAAGTACAACACAAGTCATTCACGGAACAAAACTCTATCTTGTAGATAAAAACGGAACTGTTGTAAAGAGCTACTCAGCTCTTACCGATACACCGTATGAAGAGATTATTCAAGATATTAAAACGATTCGTTAATCGATAATGAAAAATAACTGAAGGAACGGAATATTATATATAGCATATCAAAAAAGGAATCATAACATTGATTCCTTTTTTGATAGTTCTATTGACATTGATGTGTACGATATACTATAAAGTTATATCCCCATTTGATGTAGTATTTATTATTACAAGTTTAGAAATCTATACACTTCATGACTAAGCTATCCTTTTTCTGTATTTGCCTTAGTCATGCTTATGTTTATCTTTTTTATCTTTTTTATCTTTTTTATCTTTTTTATCTTTATCTTTATCTTTACCTTTGCCTTTTTTCTCTTTATCTCCACCATGACCTGAGTTTTCATTATCACCCTGTTCCGGATTTTGAGCTTCCGGTGAAACAACTGCGGATGGCGCCACGGATGGTGCCGCTACTGGTGGCGCCGCTGCTGGTGGAACAGCGTCAGGACTAACCCCATTAATGTACAGCTCATTATTCTTTTGATATACGCTGCTCGGCTGCTGAAATCTGGATGTGTCTGTTCCTAATGCTTGAATCATTGCTTTAAAAATAAGGTGTGAGATTTTTGTTGTATCTCCAAGCATATAATTCCCTGGGCCATTCTTCGCATAGCCAGTCCAAACAGCCATCGTGTATTGTGGTGTATAACCGGCAAACCAACTATCATTTGTTGCTTTAGATGGATAGCCGAACTGACTGAGTGTCTTGTCGTCAAAGTTTGTTGTTCCCGTTTTTCCTGCAATATCAAGACCCGGTACATTAGCTGCTGTACCTGTTCCGTTAGAGGCATTCACTACACCACGAAGCATATCGGTAATCATATAAGCCGTATAGTCATGCATAACGCGTTTGCCTTTCGGCTTAAAACTTATTTCTTTACCGTCTGAGAAAACAACTTTTGTAACGAAATGCGGTTTTGTATACACACCATCGTTTGCAAATGCACCATATGCTCCTGCCATTTCAAGAGGAGACACAAGGTTACTTCCAATTGCGTAAGACTCATAAACCTGATTACCAGAAAACGTAATTCCAAGTGATTGTGCAAACTCTTTTGCTTTATTCAAACCAACTTTCTGTAATGTCTTCAAAGCTGGAATATTCCGTGACTCTACTAAAGCGTTCCGCATAGACATAGGACCTTTATAATCCGTATAAGCGTTTCGAATGGGTTTTCCATTTGAGTAATGATACTGTTCGTCCACAAGTTGGTGGTACGTTGACCATTTTAAATTTTCAATCGCCGGACCATAATCAAAGATTGGTTTAAACGTCGAACCTGGTTGACGGTTTATATCAATAGCGAAATTATTTCCTCGAAATGTTGCTTTATATTCATTGCGGCCACTTCCAATGGCACGCACTTCACCCGTTTTCGAATCCATAAACGTAAAAGCTGCCTGGAAACGGTCGTTCGGATAACTCACAATATCTTGCGTATTCATGATTTTATCGGCATACTGCTGTGCTTTCGGGTCGAGTGTCGTATAAATTTGAAGACCATCCGTACCGATATTGACGTCTTTCACCTTGTCTTCAACTTCTTTTGTTGCAGCATCCAAAAACGCTTCATACGGCATACCTTCTTGATTGGTTTTCGGAACAATACCTTTCGTTACCGGAACCTTCATTGCATCCTGCATTTGTTGCTCTGTGATATATCCTTGTCTATGCATAGATTTTAAGACAAGGTTACGGCGCTTTGTCGCTGCTTCTTCGTTTTCCGGTTTAGACGGATCGTAGTTATTCGGACTTTGCGGTAGTCCTGCCAACATAGCAGCCTGCGGAAGGGTCAATTTTTTCAAATCATTCGCTTCAATACCGTAGTAATTTTTGGCTGCGGCAGCAACGCCGTAAGAGCGGTTTCCAAGATTAATTTTGTTCAAGTACATTGTTAAAATATCATGCTTGGAATATTTTTGCTCCAACTTATACGCCAAGTACCATTCCTGTACTTTTCGTTTTAACGTTTTTTCAGGAGACAAAAATGAGTTTTTAATAACTTGCTGTGTAATGGTACTTCCGCCCTGAGATCCGAAGTCCCCAGTCAAGTTTTCGAAAATTGCTTTACTCGTTCGTTTTATGTCTATACCATGGTGTTCATAAAAATGAGAATCTTCTGTAGCAATGAATGCCTGTTCCAACACTTTTGGAACTTGATCATACGTGATTTTTGTTCGTTTTTCCTTTCCATATTCATAGATAAATTTTCCGTCTTTATCATAAAACTTCGTCGATAGTGGGTCCACCAATTTTGAAGCCTCTATTTCGGGAGCATCCTTAATCATATAAAAGAAAATAACGACTCCTGCTCCTACTAAACTGATGCCAATCAGCAAACAGACAAGTAAGATCTTTTTCAAAAATGATCCTTTTTTAGAGGTCTTTCCACTTCCTTGTTGTTTTTTCTTTGTTTGTTTTCGTTCCTCACGAGAACGATACGTTTCTGACATTATTCTTCTCTCCTACGCTTCGTTTACTTATGAAAGTTGCAGACCATATTAAGTAAGCCCTTTTGTTAGCTTACTATCTACTAAATTATGAGTATTATATTTGGCCTAACACTTTCTCATCTATAACGCGTACATAACGTACTAAATAAGAATTTATTATATAAGCCCCTTCGTCACTTTTCGCAACAAAAAACTTGTCGTGTTCTATCTTTTCTAAAACTTCTTGTATAACCTCTTCCTTTTTAACATCTAATCCTTTTATTATTTTTTCTCTTTTAATATCATTATCCAAAGTATAGCAAACAGTAAATTCCTTCAAGTTGAATCTCCCTTTCTAATACGGTTTCCAGTATTTTTAGTAGAAATGAATTTCTATTTATACAGACCCGTATATGCGTAAAATTTATATACTACATACGCACGTAGTTGTCGCTCAATTTTGTTTTTCATAGACTTCACAAATAAAATAAGCTTCCACCTATAATTATTTCGCAAGGAACCTTATTTTTAAGGGGGTCAAAAAAGTTTTTTCAAAAAAACTTTTTTAAGATGAAACTTCCATCAGTGGTTTTTTTCTCCCACACTGATGGTTAGTTGAACCAATCGGACTTTTACGGCCAGTTATCCCCCACCTATCTCCTTTGCTTCTCTCTGAATCTTGAGACGGGAGTCTTACTGCCCGTTAATGCGGGATAAACATGTACTTCATTTCATTCGTTCCCCGATAAAGCAGACACATAAAGGAACACCACCCGCTCTAACAGATGGTGTTCCTTTATGCAACAGTTTACAGCTCATGCAATCTTCAAGTCTACCTCAACCAAACCTCTTCTTAGTAACCCGTACGAATAATAAGGATTTTTAATGCAATAAAATACGTTTATATTACTACTGGATACATCATCTCCTATTCCTTTGCTAAATGCCACTTAATAATATGCCCAGCATGCGTAAGACCTCCCCCAAATCCATACAGTAAAAGAGTGTCTCCATTTTTCAGCTTTCCTTCGTTCATACCGATGTCCAATGCTAATGGAATGGAGACAGAAGAAGTATTTCCCATGTATTCTACACTAGTTAAAGTTTTGTCCAGTGGGAAACCTGATCTTTCACATATAGATTCAATCATTCGTAAATTAGCACTATGTGGAACAAACCAATCCACTTCATCCAGTTGTAACTCTGCTTGATATAATAATTCTTTAATCCCAATTGGTAGCGTCCGTGCCGCCCACTTATATACTTCTCTTCCGTTTTGAACCATCTTTCCATGTGTTCTCAATGGATTTCCAAACATGGTGGTAGATAAATTCGTACGATATACATGCATGCCCCCTTCCCCATTTGTCCCAATATGGGTAGCTATAAAACTAGACAATTCTTCATCCTTCTCTACTAAGACAGCCGCAGCTGCATCTCCAAATAAGATACATGTAGTTCGATCGGTATAATCTGTTACTTTAGATAAGGTTTCTGTCGTTATAACTAAAATCTTGCGATGAAGACCAGATGTAATCAAACCATTCGCCAGATGTAATCCATATGTAAAACCAGCACAAGTTGCATTGAGATCAACAGCGCCTGTATGTTGAATATTAAAATACTCTTGTATTTGGCAAGCTATACTTGGAAAAGCGTAGTCAGGCGTAGTTGTTGAAACCAGAATACAATCCACGTCAACAAGATTTTTATGATAACGTTCCACTAAATTTTCAATGGCTTTAAAAGCTAATGTAGAGGCATATTCGTTATCACCAGCAATTCTTCTTTCCTTCATTCCAGTTCTTTGTATAATCCATGCATCATTTGTATCTACTATTTTTTCTAAATCATCATTGGTTAGCTTTTTTTCGGGTACATAGGTACCAATAGCTGTAATTCTTGCTTTTGATTGCATACATTTATCCCCCTTTACTATTTTTATACTTAGTTTTATAATTAGATAATAATACTAGGTACTAATTATTGTCAATATTCAAACATGTAATTTTAGGAAATTAACATAACTAAAATATCTAGCTACGGTATAAAGGAGAGACATTCATGTTCAATACTCAACAAATTAAAGAAATTATTCCACATCGTTTCCCCCTTTTATTAATTGATCGCATTATTGAAATAGAAGAAGGAAAACGCGCAGTTGGAATCAAAAATGTTACGACTAATGAAGGATTTTTTGCTGGTCACTTTCCTGACTATTCAGTTATGCCCGGTGTCCTGATTGTGGAAGCTTTAGCACAAGTAAGTGCAGTTATTATACTTATGAAAGAAGAGAACCATGGAAAGCTCGGTCTTTTTGCCGGTATTGACAATTGTCGCTTCAAAAAACAAGTTCGTCCCGGTGATCAGCTACGTTTAGAGGTGGAGATGACGCGTGTTCGTGGTTCAATTGCAAAAGCTCATGCTATTGCTACAGTAGATGGAGAAATCGCTTGTGAGGCAGAAGTTACATTTGCTCTTTACGATAATAAATAAGAAAACCCTCTTGCAAACGCAAGTGGGCTTTCTTATTTTACTTAAAATGATTCACTATTTTCTGTACTCTACTTGTTGATATGACAAGGCGGCGTAGATGTAACTTTTGTTTCATTCGTTTTATTATTATCTATATACAAATATATACTCATTATCAATAAAACACTTACTACTGCACATGAAAAGATTTTCTTCTTCATATTATTCTCCTTACTCTATACATAATCTATATTAGCCAAACCATTTTTTCAAAGCTGGAACCCTTTTTATTACTAGCCAATCAAGCACCAAAGCCACAAACAATGAAATGCCCACTAAAGGGAACAAAATCCCTAGTATCAGAATAAGAATTACTACACCTTTCATTAATTTGAAGTTCTTCGGCAAAGAAGGCGCGCCTAACGTACCAGACGGCTTACGTTTCCACCACATCATACAACCTGTTACAGCAATTCCGAGTAATACAAGACAGATTACAAGATCCAATAACTGATTTGTTAACCCAAAGTAACGCCCTTCATGCAGCGCAATCCCGATAGAAATCGCTTTAGCCAATATTCCATAATCCACAAAACGTAAATCCGCCAATATCTTGCCGCTGTACTGATCGATGTGCAGCGTTGATTCCCCTTCCGGTTTGTTAGGCTTAACGGATACTGTATACACACCTTTTTCTCCCTTAGGGAATGTGATTGAATATCCATCCTCTAAATGATTTTTTTCTGCTATTTTCATAATGTCTGCCACCGCAAGAGGGGCCGCCTTATTTCCCTTAGACTCCGGAACTGGTAATTTTTCTGCTGCCCAAGGTACATCCGCCACCGCTTTAGATGGAACAATCGACTGCGGCAAATTACCATCCCATAGTCCTGTCGGGTATCCCGTTTCTGTAGTCGTTGCGATTTTATTAATATAATCTCCCCATAATCCGGACCAAGGAAGTCCCGTCATTATAAATATAGAAATGAACAGCGAGAACCAGAAAGCCGGAACAGAGTGTAAATCTCGCAACATCGTCCGTTTTCCTTTAGAGAATCTTGGAATTAATGTACCAAAAATTGATTTTTTATTGCGCGGCCACCATAAATATAAGCCAGTAATCAACAAAATCATCGCCCAGCAAGCAGCCATCTCTACAATACGATCTCCCGTCGTTCCAATCATAAGCTCGCCATGCATCCGTTCCACTTCGCTCATGAATTTCTCTTCATTCTTTAATCCTCCTAAAATCTTACCATCATGCGGATTTACGAATACCGTCATCGGGACTCCTTTATCTACAATTCCTACTTCTGCTGAACGATCTGATGCAAAGGATGGCTTGTACTTTGTAACAGAAGCATCCGGATACGCTTTTTTGACTACTTCTATTTGTTCTTCAGCAGTCAATTTTTCTTTTTCCGCCTGTACATAGTAATAATCTTTGTATATGATGTTTTCAATTTGTGGTTTAAATAAATAGATGATACCTGTAATTGTCAATAAGATTACAAAAGGTGCAAAGATGATACCGGCATAAAAATGCCAACGCCATACAGCTCGATACAAAGATTGCGCTTTTGAAACTTCCAACTGAGTTGCATACTTTTCTGCAGAATGATTTACCGTTTGTCGTTTTGCAAACATATTCTGTTTTCCCCCTAAATGATACTTGCTCTTCCCTTTTCGTATAAACATGTAAGATTATAATTCCGATTTTTAATATATCGAACATATGTGAACATTTTGTGAGAATTTTTCAAACTTATTTGTAATTCTTTCTTGAAATTTTGATTAGAGCGGGTTACAGGTACTCATCCCCCACCTATCTCCTTTGTTTTCCCTCACTCTTGAGATAAGGCACTTACTCCCAGTTAATTCTGGATAAATTTACATACTGTTCAAAGTAAAAAATAAGACACCTCTCACTATGCAGAGAGGTGTCTCTATAATAAATCCATACATGTTACTTACTTAGTTAATCTTTTAAAATTTCTTCATAAGGAACATTGGCTTCACTCAGCATAAAAAACTCGTAATCCTAACAATTCAAGAAGCCAATATAGAAAATGCAAGCCAACTTAATCGTCCTTAAAAAAATGCCATATCTTATAAGTTAGATTTCTGTTACTAGTTGCTGAAATTCGCCCATATCCAATAGTGGGAAAATCTTTGTTTCCACCATTCCTGGTAATTTTCCTGCTAAATCAATTTTCTTTACTGCTAATATGTCAGGTGCTTCAAAAGTGATAACCATATCGTATTCACCTACAATGGCATAAGCAGTTAAAATACGTCCACCGAATCGTTCATAGTTCTTATGTAAATTGGAAAAACGTTCACTAATATTTTTTATATTTACATTTCCTTCACGATTAAACTTTGCTAGAAGTATATATTTTTGCATAAGAACCTCCTCTTATTTAATTAAGAATAAAAACAGATAATACTATATTCATTACTCGATAAAAATATTAAATTATCATTCTTCACAGATGAATTCTTTCTTCTTTACATACTTCCCATTAACGGTACTACATGATGATGCATTTCTTCTTTGTTAATCATTTTTATCAGAAAGGGCATAGCTTACTCTTTTTATAGATAAGTGGAATCAATCAAATTGACGAATACTCGGAACAGATAAAGCAGACAGGACCACTACAATAGCCGCAATCGCTAAAATGATGATAGTCAAAATACCACCAATTATATTAGCCAACCATCCAACTATCAAATACCCTATCGGTAATAGTGCAAAGGATCCAAGCATATCGAGACTAACAACTCTACCAAACGCTTCTTCCGGCACAAGTTCTTGCAAACTCGTTTCCCAAATTAAACCGAAAATCATAATGCCAAACCCCTCAATAGCCATTAATCCAATTAATGCTGGTGCCCATGAGACAAAAGGCATTATTAAAAGCGCCAATCCACTAATTAAAACACCACCATAAGCCAATAAACCACGTTTATGCCACTTCTGTTTCCCTCCAAAAATAAGAGCAGCAACAACAGCACCACCGCCAGAAAATGCCATTCCGAGGCCGTAAACTAAAGGTTCAAAGTGATGATGAATATTAAATAACCAAGGAATTAATACGACTACGATACCCGCGTGACAAATATTAATAAACGAAAATGCTAAAATTGTAACCCATAACCACGGATGGCTTTTTAATACTACAATTCCTTCCGTGAAATCTTTTTTAAGGTTCACTTTATTATCTGCCCTGTCTAGCACTTTTTTTGCTGTCAAATCCCTCAAAAATAGTAAACACATAAAAGAAAGCAAATAAGTCAATGCATCTAAACCAAAACCGATACCCGCTGATGCGATGGAGACAATGAGGCCCCCAAGTGCCGGACCAATTAAACGTACGCCTTGGCTGCTCATCTGGGTTAACGCGTTAGCCGCATTCCGAATTTCTGGCACAAACACTCTTGCTCGAACTGCTGAATAGGCTGGTTGAAATAACCCTTCCATAAGACCATACATCGCTACTAATACATATAAAATATGGATCGTTAAAGTATCAGTAAACATGAGTATTGCTAACGTTGTCATTAATATCCCTCGAACAATATCAGTAAATAACATCAATTTAACACGATTAAGACGATCTACAATTAATCCCGAAAATGGTAAAATAAGTACATTCGGAAGCATATACATCGCCATTGTCATCCCCATAACGACTGTCGAGCCTGTTAATGTATATACAACCACCGGAAGAATAACCATTGTAATGGAACTTCCAAGAACTGAAAAGAGCTGCCCGATCCATAAAAAAGTAAAATGACGTGATTTTGTAATAGGTAATAATAAATTACTTATATAATTTGAATTTTTTTGTTCTTGTATCTCTCCTTGCATATGTCCCCTCCTTACCTAAAATAAAACAATACTGCATTCCATTATAACATTTAAATGTAATCATTTTCTAAAAATTCAAATTTCATTAATTTTTGTATTTTATATCGTATTATTTAGCAATAAAAAAACGATTGCTATTTTCGAGCAATCGTTTTTTCTATTTCATAATCAATCTCTAGAAACTTCACACCAAACATCCACATTTGATGATGTGCTGTTAACGTGATTTTATCCTTCTCTCTTATCACAAACGTTTCAGCTAACGGTAAGCGAATCGTAAAAAAGCGGCTATGTAAATAAATCCCCTCATCCCCTTTTGTACTGCTCCGTAACCGACTCGTAATGATAAGATTTTTCTTATCATTACGCAGTTTTAACATTCCAGTCATATTCGCATATGGTAATGGCAGCGCAATATTCATGTATGTTTCTCCAGTATGTTCATGCTGAGAGTAGAGCGCTACAAAGATTGTTTCATTCTGTTCGTTTTTCCGAATCCATGCTCTGACATCATTTCTACCGTCTTTTTCATCTTTTATAGAAACAATCTCTCCATGCATAACCTCTAACCGATTTCCCATTCCTAAATGAATTTGCTGCACACGTCGACTTATTTTTTCATAAAGAAAGGCAAATGTTTGAAACCAACGTGACCAATAAATAGTTGCTTTTAATTCATAGTTTTTCGTGTTCTCATAAAAATCAATAATGAGCGGTGATACACTTTTTGGATTAAACTGTTTACTATGAAAATCTATCATTTTATTTATAAGACCTGTATATTCGTTCTTCTCTATTAGCTTATTTTCCAATAAAACATTCTCTCCAATTTTCATCTTTCCTTTAATACGACTCATTGTTTTTCCATAATGAATGTATTTCGGATCATTCTTTTCGATCATCCACCCCATACAAGCAGGTAATGCCACGCCAATTCCGTTTACAACCCCATGAATCCAAACCATTTGTACAATCGAAATAGTCATCATTCCTCTGAAATTCCCGTATGAGTATAAAAGAGAGAAAAGAATAGTCACCATAAGTGTACTAGACGAAATGATAAGAAGAACTTTCGCACTTATAGATGTAAATTTTGTTTTCCATACAAAAATGCCGTAAACATAGAGCGAAATAAGATAGAGTAGCACCGCAAAAAACTCGAATATTCTCGAATAGGTAATGCCAATGGCAACTGTCATCGGAGAGATGATGATAATAAACATAACAATCGTATATAATTTACTTTTCTTTTGTTGCTTTCTCCCTAGCAAACCCGCAGATAAAGGAAGTAGAAAAGCAGAGTAATGAAAATGAGCTGCTGTGAGTAAGACGATATCTGAACTAAACTGCATAATTGGTATGTTTGCTACAGAAACAAAGAACCAAAAGCCGCCTAAAAATAAATACATAAATCCACTATCAATCGCTGTTTCTTCTAGCGGTTTCCATCCTCTTTCTAATAATCTACATACACCAAATAATGCTACAATACCCGTATATATGAACCAAATTATCGCAAATAGAAAATGGTTTGTTACAAAAGCAAGCATCGCACTTATCGCTGCAATTGGATAAATAAATACTGCAAGTTTGTAACAGAATAATTCATCTCCATCTCTTTTTCTCTTATCTACAATAGAAAACGCCATCGGGATAAATAGAAGAATTGACAATAATATAATCGATTCAACAGGATGTAACTTTGGCCACTCTAAAATGAGAAAAATGACATAACAGAGGAGACCGATTATTATATTTCGCATATATTTACATCCCTTTCTCTAAACGCCCCCTTATAAGAGAAAAGCGGCCCTAATATCGGATTTTGCACTTGTACATAAATCCGATAACAATCTAATTCATCATCATAACTTTCTATAATCTTTGCCTCTCCATATAAAAACCTTGGCAATGGAATTTTCATTCCACATAAGTAGACCCATTGTTTTTTTGATGAAATATAAATCGCTCCTTTTGCATCAACATGAAACGCAAGCGTCGATACGAGCAAATGTGGTTCACCGAAATAATCGACAATTTCATCTTGTTTATCATTCAAATACATAACAGCATTAAAATAACGCTTTTTTTCACCAAATAGAAACATCCGATTCCATCTTACAAATACCTCTCCTCTACTATCTTTCTCTGCAGTATTCTGAATGATAAACGGTACTTCTTCCCCTCTTTCTGAAAAGAACATCCGGAATCTTGCTGCTACTTTTAAAAACATTCTTACAGCAACTGAGCCTTCTGTAATTTCATCCATCCTTCCTTCTCCTACAAAACTATATTTTTCTGTAATTGCATAACGTTTCTGTAATTTTGGATGTAACTGATGATAGGATTCTCCTAATAATGTTTCGTAAATGGAAGACAAATTCTCACCCCTTTCTGCTTCTTTTACAATGTTTTGCTTGCGGTAAATTATTACTATTTACATAACCGATTATTGAGAATCCAATTAGCATGATGTTTAAAGTAATTGGATTAAAAGGTTGTATAAAACTATCAATATTTGTGAATCCTGCTGCAGCTGTCAATGCCAATAGTATAATAATATGAATGAAAAACAATTTCTTCTTTTGGAAAGGTATCAACCATGCGATTCCAAACACGATTTCCAAGAAGCCAATCATTTTAATAATCCATGCAACATTATCAGTTGCACCAATAAGACTAGAAAGCATTCGTACCTCTTCCGGGTGAGTATATAAAACTTTCGGAATAAAGCCTTGATAAATCCACACAAAAGAAAGTAAAAAGCAAACAAGATAATACGTAACAGCTCTTTTTAATAATAAACGTGGATGAAATCCTTTTTCTAACCACAATTTTAAAGCATCAAAACTCCATGCAGTTGCCCAACCTAATAACGGACGAAATATGTATGAATCTATAAACCTTCCTATATTTCCAAACCTTGTTTCATAATCATACTGCGTTTCAAAGCGAATCTTGTTCCCATTCGGTGTATACTTCCAATAGCCTCTTCCTACCGTAATCAACGAAAGCTTACTGCCTGTCCAAAATTTCAGTGAAGAGATTCGTCCCCCATCTTCTTTTTGTAGTTCTCCTATTGATTCTCCTTCTCCAGCAATTTCAAGTCCAAAACCAATTTTTGTTTTATATAAAAAACGCTGCGGTTCGCCTTCCTTTCTCTCTAAATACGATATTTCTGTAAACCGCGCATCCCATTCTGTATGTATCTTTGGATCTTGTGTATATTTCCAAAGTTCATTCATTGTTGTTTTTATTTCAGTTTGCACATAAATAGGTTTTTGTTTTTTCATTCACAATGCTCCATCCATATAATATAATTAATATATTTTCAAAATATTGTTATAAATTCTTCTTTTAAATATATTTTATATTATTTTCATTTCAAATTATAATAGATTTAATTTTCCGAATTTTTATAACCCACTTGATTTCTCTCACCATTTTGATTACTATGGAACAAATGTTACCAACAACTTCATACAACCAATCACTCTCGCCGAACGACGTGAGATAGAGGTTGCAACTTTTATGAGTATTCTAAAGGAGACACAGAGATTGTCAGTGAGTTTAGAAGAAAGGAAAAGTTGCCGAAATTTATATGTTTCTCTGAACATGTAAATTGGGGCTGTTTTCGAATAGAAACAGAACTGTCATATATACAGCGGTGTATATATGAAGAGCTATCTACAAAAAAGAGAGATCATGTTTCTTTATGATCGTCTTCTTTTTTGGCGGTTTTTTTATTAGCTCCGTTTTCTGTTTCCTTTTTCCTGTAACAGCACCATCCTCACCTATTTGAGATGGTGTTTTTTATTTGCTTCGGTAACTCGCAGGAATGAAAGGGATCTATATTTCCCATCTTATGTTTAACAACATTTTTCCTAATTTATTAACCAATATTAAATTGAAAGTGGGCTCTCATGATGGAAATTATTGTTCAAAAATTTGGTGGTACATCTGTTGGAAGTATCGAACGTATTCAACATGTTGCGGATTTAGTCATTGAAGAATATGAAAGAGGACATGGAATTGTAGCGGTCGTTTCCGCGATGGGACATAGTACAGATGAATTAGTATCTTTAGCTGCTGGTATTACTGATCAGCCTAGTAAACGAGAAATGGACATGCTGCTTACAACAGGTGAACAAATTTCAATTTCTTTATTAACAATGGCTCTGCAAGCGAAAGGTTATACTGCAATTTCACTAACAGGCTGGCAAGCAGGTATTACAACCGAATCCGTTCACGGCAGCGCAAGAATTACCGATATTGATACAGAGCGTATTCAATCTCATTTACAAGAAGGGACGATTGTCGTTGTAGCCGGTTTCCAAGGATTAAGCAACGAACAAGAAATTACAACGCTCGGCCGCGGCGGTTCTGATACAACTGCAGTCGCATTAGCTGCAGCATTACAAGCAAAAAAATGTGATATTTATACGGATGTAACAGGTGTTTACACAACTGATCCACGCGTTGTAAAAGACGCTTACAAATTAGATGAAATTTCCTATGATGAAATGCTAGAACTCGCAAACCTAGGTGCTGGTGTGCTTCATCCAAGAGCAGTAGAATTCGCGAAAAATCATAACGTTATATTAGAAGTTCGCTCAAGTATGGAACGAGAAAACGGAACAATCGTAAGGGGAGAATGTAACATGGAACAACAATCAATCGTAAAAGGCATTGCATTTGAAGACAATATTACACGCGTAACAATTAAAGGTTTACAACCAGATGGTCTTTCCACAATCTTCTCTACATTAGCAAGCGCTCATATTAATGTAGATATTATTATTCAAAGTATTACAAATGAAGGAACTGTACATTTATCCTTCTCTATTTATTCAAATGACTTAAAGGAAACACTAGCGGTATTAGAAGAAAATCGCGAAACTATGCACTATGAATCTGTAGAATATGAAAACCATTTAGCGAAAGTATCAATTGTTGGATCGGGCATGGTATCTAATCCAGGTGTAGCTGCTAAAATGTTCTCAACGTTACAAGAAGAAAATATTCATATTAAAATGGTAAGTACATCTGAAATTAAAGTCTCTGTCGTTATTGATCGTCTTAACTTAGTAAAAAGTGTGGAAGCACTTCATGAATCATTTATGGCAAAAATTGAGCCTCTCGTATCAGTAAATTAAATGAAACAAGGGATGGAGAGGTTATCAAGACCTACATCAAAAATATCCCTAAAATAAAGGAGAACACATATTAGTCATGTGTTCTCCTTTTTTCTTTTTCTCAAACTCAAGCCTCCTTTAGTAAAGAAAGACTGGATGTATTAAAGGTTTTTAGCTGTATTTGTTGCGATGTTTACTTTATTACTTAAAAAAACGTTTTTTTCATCAATTGTGAAGTAATAAAGTGAAACTTCCATTAGTGGCGAGTTTTTTCATCTCCCACTGATGGCTAGTTGAACCAATCGGGCTTTTACGGGTAGTTATTCCCTACCTATCTTCCTCTCTTCTCTCTGCATCTTGATGTGGGGGTCTTACTGCCCGTTAATGCGGGATAAAAAAGGATCAGCCTTGATTTTTAGATAAGGTAAGAAAGCTTGTGTAAGTTAATAGATGGCAATAGATAAGTTTCCACTAATGGATTGATGCATAGGTTAACTTTACCCATTGTCATTTATATCTTGATATAAATTATTAGACATCCAGGTTATAGCATAATTGGTATACCCATTACTTAGAAGCCACCCATGCCCATTC
>NZ_NTTM01000050.1:0-1200 GCF_002560985.1 Bacillus sp. AFS018417 | reverse complement strand
TCTATCATACCTTTCGAGAGGACTCCCACCTCTAAACATATGTGAAGGTGGTGAGGTGAATCGAAAAAAATATTTTATGTTCAAAAACAGAAACATACGTTCTTGTTTTGGTATAATATCCTTAACAAGGAGGTGAAAAATGACAATGGAAAATCAAACACATTATAAAACTCTTCAGATTTGGATTAAAAAAGGGCATCGTATGTATTCTTATTTTCAAGAATCTTGCCAAAATGCTAAGAATATGTACAACACGACAAACTTTTATATACGACAAGTGTATACAGGTTTGACACAAGATAAGGAGTTGCAACCTTTACAAAAAGAAGTTTTGGATACGGTTTCTAAAAACATAGGGAAGATGAATGATACGCAACTTCTTACTTATCAAAAGAGATTGGAAAAAGAGAAAACAAAACCAAAAGAAAAACAAAAAGAAGTGAAGTGTAATTTGTTTTCAGAACCAACTACAGAAAAAACTTATGTAGATTATAATTTTCTGGATGCATTATTTAAAGTGATGATTCAGAATGATTATCGTGCTTTGCCTACGCAATCTAGTCAATCAATCATGAAAAATGTATTCCAAAATTGGAAGTCTTTTTTTGCTAGTTTAAAAGATTATAAAAAGAATCCAAATAAATATACTGGAAGACCTAGAATTCCAAAATATATTCGTTCTTCTGAAAAAGAGATTCTGTATACAAATCAAGATTGTGTCATTAAAAATGATAAGTTTTTAAAGTTTCCAAAGACAAAATTGCAATTAAACATTGGAAAATTAGGGTTTACTGAAGGTAAATTGAAGCAAGTTCGTGTCATTCCAAAATACAATGAGTATGTAGTGGAATTGGTGGTAGATGTTCCTTCAGAACAACAATCCGTTGAAGAGAATGGGCGTTATATGAGTATTGATTTAGGTATTGATAATCTTGCAACCATTGTAACAAACACAGGTATGAAACCTGTACTTGTTAAGGGCAAACATGTCAAAAGCATAAATCAATATTACAATAAAGTGAAGGGCCATTTTACAAGTGTTCTCAGGAAAGGTAAACAAACAAAGGAAGGACCTTTTACTTCTAAAAGAATAGAAAAACTTCACCAAAAGCGTTACCTGAAAATAAAGGACATCTTCCATAAAGCTAGTCATCATATTGTAAAACTAGCTCAAGAAGAGGAAGTTTGCAAAATCGTTAT